>JBKGZF010000030.1:0-12292 GCA_046545715.1 Nitriliruptoraceae bacterium
GGCGTTCGCCGCCCTGCGCACCGGTTGACGGACCGTCACGGCGCACGTCGTCGGTTGCGCGGGCCGTGGGGCGGGGTCACGACCGGCGAGCGGATCGCGGCCGGTTCGCGGCGTCTACCGTCGCGGTGCCGACAGGTGACCAGGCGACCAAGCGACAGACGCCCCAGGCAGGGAGCAGCCTCATGGCCCAGCGGCTCGCGGTTGTGACCGGCGCGTCCAGCGGGATCGGTGCGGCGACCGCCCGCGCGCTGGCCGGTGGCGGTTGGCGGGTGGTGCTGATCGCCCGCCGCCAGCCGGAGCTGCGGGAGGTGGCCGAGCAGATCCGGCTGCTCGGTGGCCTTGAGCCGATCATCGAGCCGCTCGACGCCGCCGACGCCGACGCGGTCGCGGCGATGGCCAGACGGGTGCGTGCCCGGGCGGGTCGCCCCGGTGCGGTGGTGAACAGCGCCGGCGCCGGCGAGTGGCGCTGGCCGGAGGACACCCCGCCTGCGGCGATGGAGCGCATGCTCGACGCGCCGTACCGCGCCGCCTACCACCTCGTCCACGCCTTCCTGCCGGGCATGCTCGCTCAGCGCGGCGGCGTGCTCGTCCACGTCGGCTCGCCGGCGGCGCTGGTGCCGTGGCCGTCAGCGACCGCCTACACGGTCTCGCGCTGGGCGCTCAAGGGGCTGCACGAGGCGCTGCGACAGGACCTGCATGGCACCGGGGTGCACTCCAGCCACGTCGTCTTCGGTGAGGTCGAGACCACCTACTTCGACGTCAACCCCGACAGCTACCGGCACCGCCCGCGTCTCGGTGACCTGGTGAGGACCATCAGCCCCTCGGAGGCCGCGCAGGTGATCGTGCGCACGATCCATCGGCCGCTGCCCCAGGTGCTCCACCCCGCCTCGCTCGCGGGCCTCCACCTGGCCAGGGGGCTGGCGCCCGGGTTGGCGCGCGACGTCGTCAGGCTCACGGGTCGCCGCCGCTGAGCCAGTTGGCCTGCCGACTGGGACGGGCTGGCCGCTACGGTCGCCCACCGCCGGGACGCGCCAGTCGTGAGGGAGACCCGTCGAAGGGAGAGATGACGTGGGCGAGGCACAGCTCGGGCAGTTGCTCTGGCAGCCGCCAGCGGACGCACGCGGTCGGTCACGCATGGGGCGGTTCCTCGATCGCGCGGAGCGTGCGCGCGGTCTGGACCTGCCCGACTACCACGCGGCATGGGAGTGGTCGGTCGCCGATCTGGCCGGCTTCTGGTCGCAGATCGTCGACGAGTTCGAGGTGGACCTCGACCCGCCGGCTACGCAGGTGCTGAACGATGAGCGCATGCCGGGGACCGACTGGTTCCCGGGCGCGCAGCTCAACTACGCCGCACACGCGTTGCGGCGACGCGACGACCTGCCCGCGATCATCGCGCGCTCACAGACGCGTGATGACGTCGAGGTTTCCTACGCGGAGCTCGCCGACCAGGTCGCACGCGCGGCGGCCGGCCTGCGCCGGCTCGGGGTCGCTCGTGGCGACCGTGTGGTCGGCTACCTGCCGAACGTGCCCGAGACCATCGTGGCCTTCCTGGCCTGCGCCTCGATCGGCGCGGTGTGGTCCTCGTGCGCGCCGGAGTTCGGCACGCGTGCCGTCATCGACCGTGTGCAGCAGATCGAGCCCTCGGTGCTCCTGGTGGTCGACGGCTACCGCTACGGGCAGCGTGCCATCGGCCGCGGGGAGGAGGTCGCCGAGATCCGTGCGGCCCTGCCGACGCTGCGGGCCACGGTGGTGCTGCCCTACCTCGACCCGGATCCGGGCGCCGCGCGTGCCGCCGTACCGGACGCGATCACCTGGGAGGAGCTGGTCGCCGCGCCGGCCGAGCTCACCATCGAGCCCGTCCCCTTCGACCATCCGCTCTACATCCTCTACAGCTCGGGCACGACCGGACTGCCGAAGGCGATCGTGCACGGACACGGTGGGATCCTCCTCGAGCACCTCAAGATGCTCGGCCTGCACCATGATCTCGGCCCCGGTGACCGCTTCTGCTGGTTCACCACGACCGGCTGGATGATGTGGAACTACCTCGTCTCCGGCTTGACCGTCGAGAGCACGCTGGTGCTCTTCGACGGTGATCCCGGATACCCCGACCTGATGACGTTGTGGCGGTTGGCGGCCGAGCTCGACATCACCCTGCTGGGCGTGGGAGCGCCCTTCCTGCTCAACTGCCGCAAGGCGGGGCTCTCGCCCGGCACCGAGCTCGACCTCTCCGGTCTGCGTTCGATCGGCTCGACGGGGGCGCCGCTGCCCGCGGAGGGCTTCGTCTGGGTCTACGAGCACGTCAGCGACGACCTGATCCTCGCCTCGGCGTCCGGGGGCACCGATCTGTGCACGGCGTTCCTGGCCGCGGCACCGCTGCTGCCGGTGCACGCCGGGGAGATCCCCGCTCGCTGCCTCGGTGCGAAGGTGGAAGCTTTCGATCCGCAGGGCCGTTCGGTCATCGGCGAGCGCGGGGAGCTGGTCATCACCGCCCCCATGCCCTCGATGCCGGTGGGCTTCTACAACGATCCCGACGGCTCGCGGTACCGAGCCGCCTACTTCGAGGACTTCCCCGGCGTGTGGCGCCACGGTGACTGGATCGAGATCACCGAGCGCGGCACCTGTGTGATCACCGGTCGTTCCGACGCCACGCTCAACCGCGGTGGCGTGCGCATGGGAACCGCCGAGTTCTACTCGGCGGTCGAGGGGCTCGAGGCGGTCACCGACTCGTTGGTGGTCCACCTCGACGATCCAGACCGCGAGGAGGGTCGTCTGGTGCTGTTCGTGCGGTTGGCCGATGAGGTGGAGCTAGACGAGCAGCTGCGCCGCACGATCGCCGCGACGATCCGCGCGCAACTCTCGCCACGCCACGTGCCCGACGAGCTGCACGCCGTGCCGGCGGTGCCACGGACGATCTCGGGCAAGAAGATGGAGGTCCCGGTCAAGCGGCTGCTCGAGGGTGAGCCGCTCGAGCGGGTCGCCAACCCCGGCGCGATGGCCGACCCCACGGCGTTGGACGCCTTCCTCGAGCTCGTCGACGCCTGACCTCGAGGCGCCGTCCAGCGGCCGAGGGTGCTCAGCTGACGCCGGTGCCCCAGCCGATGAACACCAGGATGACCAGCGCCGCAGCGGCCAGTCGGGCGAGCGCGGTCGGTGTCGGCTGCCGCACGAGGTCGCCGAGGGCGAGCGCGACCATGGCCAGCCCCACCAACGGGAGCACACCGGCCGAGACGTCGGTGAACCGCTCGAGCGCGATCGCGGCGCCTGAGACCACCAGGAACATCAACCCGAACCAGAAGGCACGGTGCGGCGTCGTGTTCTCGTCGATCCGACCGAGCCGACGCCACAGCTGCCTCGGTCCGGAGCCCGTGTCGGCCTCGTGGTCCCCGCGACCGGTTCCGTCGTTGCCGTGCATGGCTGCTGTCCGGTCCTGGCTCATCGGTGGGCGTCCGTGCTGTCGACGAGCACCATACGCTCGGTGGCCCGCCAGGGCCCACCCGGTCACCCTCCCACCAGCCCTGAGCACGAGCCCCTCCTACCCGCCCTGAGCACGAGAGAGGACCCGGCAGCCGTGAGCGACACCTCGACGACCTCCGCCGGATCGCAGGCGCCGCCGCTCGCCGAACAGCGGCCACACAGCCTCACCCGCGCCGACGGGACGCGGGTCGAGGACCCCTGGTACTGGCTGCGCGACCGCGACGACCCCGCGACGCTCGAGTACCTCGAGGCGGAGAACGAGCACACCGCCGCACACCTGGCGCCGCTCGCGCAGCTGCAGGAGCAGCTGTTCACCGAGATCAGGGGGCGCATCCACGAGACCGACAGCTCGGTGCCCGTGCTCGACGGCGGCTGGCTGTACTACCGGCGCACCTTGGCGGGCGCGGCCTACCCCATCCGCTGCCGACGGCCCGCGCCGGCCGGGATCGACGACGCCCGTCACCTGCCCGTCGAGCTGCGACGGCCCGTCGACCCGACGTCGCCACCGGACGACGAGGTGGTGCTCTACGACCAGAACCGCGAGGCCGAGGGCCACGACTACTTCCAACTCGGCGGCTTCGCGATCAGCCCGGACCACCGTTACGTGGCGATCGCCACCGACGTCACCGGCGCGGAGGTGTTCACGATCCGCGTGCGCGATCTCGCCACCGGTGAGGAGCTCAGCGACGAGATCCCGCGTGCGGCCTACGGCATCGCTTGGTTCAACGACTCGCGCACGTTGCTCTACACCGTGCCCGACGAGTCCTGGCGCCCCTACCAGGTCCGACGCCACCGCCTGGGCACCGCACACACCGACGACGAGGTGGTACTGGCCGAGGACGACGAGCGGTTCTGGCTCGGGGTCGGACGTACGCGCAGCGACGCGTTCGTCGCGATCCACAGCGGCAGCAAGGTCACCGACGAGTGGCACCTGCTGGATGCCGACGATCCAGATGCGCGGCCGCGGTTGGTCGCGGCGCGCGAGCACGGCGTGGAGTACGACCTCGATCACCGCGGGGATCTGCTCTACCTGGTGACCAACGCCGACGGCGCCGAGGACTTCAAGCTGTGCGTCGCACCGGTGGCCACGCCGGGGCGCGAGCATTGGGTGGAGCTGATCGCCCACCGACCCGGGGTGCGGATCGAGGGCGCCGACGTCTTCGCCGACCAGCTGGTGCTCTCCGAGCGTGCCGAGGCACTGAGCCGGCTGCGGATCTGCGACCCTGCGACCGGTGAGGGCGAGCCGCTGGAGATGGACGAACCGGTCTACACGGCCGGGATGGGCGCCAACCCGTCGTTCTCGACCCGGGCGCTGCGCTACGCCTACACCTCGTTGACCACGCCGATACAGGTGTTCGACCTCGACCTGGAGACCGGGGAGCGCACCCTGCTCAAGCAGCAACCGGTGCGCGGCGGCTACGACCGCGACCGGTTCGTGGCCTGGCGGCAGTGGGCGAGCGCGGCGGACGGCACACAGGTACCGATCAGTCTGGTCCGTCGTGCGGACGTGCCGCTGGACGGCACGGCCCCCTGTCTGCTCTACGGCTACGGCAGCTACGAGCTGTCGCTCGATCCGGTGTTCTCGCCCGTCCGGCTGAGCCTGCTCGAGCGCGGCGTGGTCTTCGCGATCGCGCATGTGCGCGGCGGCGGCGAGCTCGGCCGCCGCTGGTACGAGGACGGCAAGTTCCTCGCCAAGCCCAACACCTTCACCGACTTCATCGCCTGCGCAGACCACCTGGTCGAGAGCGATGTCACCGCCCGCGATCGCCTCGCGATCCGGGGCGGCTCGGCCGGCGGGATGCTGATCGGCGCGGTGCTCAACCTGCGGCCGCAGCTGTGCGCAGCTGCGGTCGCCGAGGTGCCGTTCGTCGACGTCGTCACCACGATGATGGACCCCACCCTGCCCCTGACGGTGATCGAGTACGACGAGTGGGGCGATCCCAGCGATCTCGACTACCTCGAGGTGATGCGTGGCTACTCGCCCTACGACAACGTGCGTGAGGCCGCCTACCCGGCGCTGTTCGTCACCGCGGGGCTGAACGACCCCCGCGTGCAGTACTGGGAGCCGGCCAAGTGGGTGGCCAAGCTGCGCCACACCGCTACCGGAGGTGGCCCCATCCTGCTGCGCACCGAGCTCGGGGCCGGCCACGGTGGTCGCTCGGGGCGCTACGACGCCTGGCGCGACGAAGCGCGGGTCCTCGCCTTCGTGCTCGACCGCATCGGAGCGGCGGACGCTGAGGTGACCGGTCCACCGGTGCCGCCGGCCGAGGTGATGATGGAGGCCGGCCCGGATGACGCACCGGACACCACTGCCGGCGACGGTTCGCACCCGGACGCCGACTGATGCGCATCGTCGCAGGTGCGGCCAAGGGCAGGCGCCTCACCGCCCCACAGGGCGCGGACGTGCGACCGACCGCCGACCGCGCCAAGGAGGCGCTGTTCGCCTCCCTGCAGCCGCTGCTGCCCGGTGCCCGGGTGCTCGATCTCTACGCCGGCAGCGGTGCCCTCGGCCTCGAGGCGCCCTCCCGTGGCGCAGCGACGGCCACGTTCGTCGAACGTGACCACCGTGCGCTCGCGGCGCTGCGACGCAACGTCGAGGTGGTGGCGCTGCCGGGGGCCACCGTGGTCGCCGCCCCGGTCGCGCGGGCGCTGGCTGCACCGCTGCCGGGCGAGCCGTTCGACCTGGTGCTCGCCGACCCGCCTTACCACACGCCGAAGGCGCAGGTCGCCGAACTGCTCGAGGCGCTGTTCGACCATCTCGCGGCAGGCGCGACCGTGATCCTCGAGCGGTCGGTCCGTGATGGCAGCCCGAGCTGGCCCGCCCCGCTCGAGCCCGGCGAACCACGCCGGTACGGGGACACCGTCATGCACCGCGCCCAGCTGGGCACCACGTCGGGCTGACGGCCTCGACTACGGTGCGCGCCCACCTCGTCCGCACCCCGCCAGGAGCTCGTCGTGAGCGTCGCCGTGATCTGTCCCGGCAGCTTCGATCCGGTCACGGTCGGCCACCTCGACGTCTTCGAGCGAGCTGCGGCGCGGTTCGACCGGGTGATCGTCGCGGTGCTCGACAACCCTGGCAAGCAGGGCACCTTCAGCGCCGATGAGCGTTGTGAGCTGATCGCCGCCGAGACCACCCACCTCGACAACCTCGAGCTCGACCGCTTCGAGGGCCTGCTCATCGACTACTGCCGTCAACGCGAGGTGTGGCTGGTCTGCAAGGGCCTGCGCGGCAGCGCCGACATCGAGTACGAGCTGCAGATGGCCCAGATGAACCGTCGGGTCGGCGGGGTGGAGACCATCTTCGTCTCCGCGTCTCCCGAGCACACCTTCCTCTCGAGCTCGTTGATCAAGGAGGTGGTGCGCGGCGGCGGCGATGTGACGGGCCTGGTCCCAGAGCGGGTCGCCGATGCGCTGCGCGAGCGGCTGACCACAGCAGACCGGTCGGGGCGATGAGGTCAGCTGGCCCGGTCATCGGCGGTAGGCTTCCTCGACCGACGTGATCGCCCACGAGCACGGGGCCGTGCCGATGTCCGACAACCGTGGCGTCCCTCCGGACGTCGAGGCCAAGCTCACCCGGCTCGAGCAGCTGGTGGGCGATGCCAGGGTCGTGCCGTTGTCGGCCTCGATCATGCTCAACCGCGCCGAGGTCGACGGCCTGGTGGCCGACCTTCGCGAGACGCTGCCCGACGAGCTCACCCAGGCACGCTGGGTGATCAAGGAGCGCGACGACATCCTCGAGCGCGCTCGCGCGGACGCCGAGCAGATGGTCGAGGACGCACGCCTCGAGCGTGATCGGCTGGTCTCCGAGCAGGAGGTGGTCCGCGCCGCGCAGGCCCAGGCCGACCAGCTCCTCGCCGACGCACGCGAGCAGGCCCGGCAGATACGGCTCGAGGCCGAGGACTACGTCGACGCCAAGCTCGCCAACTTCGAGGTGGTGCTGCAGAAGACCATGGGCGCCGTCGAGCGGGGACGTGCCAAGCTGCGGGGTGGATCCGACACCGATCAGCTCGCGCAGGACCTCGATGCCGCCGAGGGGCTCGACCCCGAGCAGTAGGTTCGCTCGGCGCGGTTGCCTCGGGCGGGGCGGTGAGGTCTGCCGGGGCGGCCCTGCTGCTCGACCCTGGGGCGTGGGGTAGGGCTGTGGTACCGTGCTGACCCTGCCCGGGCGACCGGGCTCTCGCAGCGCGCCGTCCCAGACCTGCCCACCAGACCCGTCCGGGATCCAGCCGTACCAGGACCCGCCCGCCGTCCCCCTGTTCGTCGTGCGGTCGGTGCGCTCCCACCCACGCCGCTGGCCGTCCTCCCAGGTCGCAGGCCGCGGCCATCCGAGCACCGAGGAGGTGACCTCGCCCGTGCGCGTTCCCGTCGCCGAGCTCGTCGACCACCCGGGGGAGACCCGGGAGGTCATCAGCGCCGTGCCGCCGGAGTCCTTCGGTGAGGAGCCGTGGGGCCCCACCATCACGGCCGTCCGGGGAGAGGTCGAGCTCGAGCTCCACCTCGACGCGGTCGTCGAGGGCATCCTGGTGCGCGGACGGCTCGGCTTCGACCTCGAGATGGCCTGCGCCCGCTGCCTGGCACCCAAGCTCGAGCGGCTCGATGTCCAGGTCGCCGAGCTCTTCATCGACCCGACCAAGCGGGACGTGGACGAGGACGAGGAGCCCGACCCCGGCTATGAGCTGATCGACGGCCTCACGGCCATAGATCTGACCACGATGGTGCGTGACGCCGTGCTGCTCGATCTGCCGGTCCGGGTGCTGTGCCGTGAGGACTGCCAGGGCCTGTGCCCGCGCTGCGGTGCCGACCGCAACCACACCGACTGCGGGCACCGTCCCGGTGAGGAGCCCGATCCGCGGTGGGCCAAGCTCGCCGAGCTCGACCTGCCCACCGAGTAGCCGCCCGCGGCCGACGGCCGTAGCGTTCGCAGCCTGACCAGACCGACCTGCCAGACCGATCCGCCAGACCGACCTGTAAGGAGCCACCGATGGCCGTCCCGAAGCGCAAGCTCTCGCGTTCACGCACCCGCCACCGCAAGGCGCAGTGGCTGCGTACCGGCGCACCGACCTACGCGACCTGCAAGCGGTGCAAGACCCCGATCCGCCCCCATACCGTCTGTGGCACGTGTGGCACCTACGCCGGCCGTACGGTGGTCGAGGTCGATTGACCACGGTGGACGAGCCGCGTCGGCCGACTGCCTCCGCGCAGGGTGGCGCGGATGCGGCTGTCGAGCTCGCTCGGCGGCTCGAGGTCGACCTCGAGGACCGGACGCTGCTCGACCGGGCCCTGACCCATCGATCGTGGGCCTTCGAGAACGGCTCGGTCGAGCAGAACGAGCGGCTGGAGTTCCTCGGCGATGCCGTGCTCGGCCTCGTCGTCACCGATGAGATCTTCCACGCTCACCCCGAGGAGCAGGAAGGTCGTCTCGCCAAGGTCCGCGCGGCCGCCGTCAAGACCGAGTCGCTCGCGCAGGTAGCCCGTCGGATCGGTCTGGGTGATCTGGTCAAGCTCGGGCGTGGTGAGTCCGCCTCGGGCGGCAGCGACAAGGACTCGATCCTGGCCGACACGCTCGAGGCGGTGCTGGGAGCGGTGTACGTGGACCAGGGCTTCGCGACCGCCTACGACCTCGTGCAGCGCCTCTTCGGCGAGGTGCTCACCGCGTTGGCTGATCGGGGGGCGGCCCTCGACTACAAGACCAGCCTGCAGGAGCTCGCCGCTGCCCACTACGAGGTGGTACCCCGCTACGAGGTCACCGACGTCGGTCCGGACCACGACAAGACCTTCACCGCGACCGTCAGCGTCGCTGAGGAGTTCGTCGGCCAGGGGACGGGCCGCAGTAAGAAGCAGGCCGAGCAGCGTGCTGCGCGGGCTGCCTACCGTCAGCTCAGCGACCGGGAGCAGACGGACCGGGAGCAGACAGGCCAACAGCAGGCAGACCAGGAGCCGACAGACCAGGAGCCGACAGAGCAGGAGCAGGCCACGTGAGGCCGTCGCTCGCGACGCGGTACGGCCGCGTGGGCGCATCGACGGGCCGTCGCGCCCACATCGACTAGCGTGCCGCCGCGGCACGGCACGATGGCGCGAATCCCGCCGCTTCGAACCGGTGCCGAACGGTGCGCCCCACCCCTGCGTCACCCCCGAGCGTCAACCACCCCGTCAACCATCCCCTACGTCAACCCCCTGACGTCACTGAAAGCGAGGCCCCGCCCGTGCTCGAGCTGCCGGAGGTCGAGGTCCTGCGCAAGGACCTGGAGAAGGAGGTCGTCGGCAAGCGGGTCAAGTCGGTCACCGTCGAGACGGCCAGCATCGTCCGCCCCCTCCACCGCAACCGTCCCGAGTTCGTCAAGGCGCTCGAGGGACGCAAGATCGAGAACGTCCGTCGCCGTGGCAGCGTGCTCTTCCTCGAGCTCGACGAGGGGATGACCTGGGTGCTCGATCCGGGCGAGGGCGGCTCGCTGCACAAGGAGACCGCGAGCCAGGCGGCCGGCGACGACACCCATCTGGTGGCGACGTTCACCACCGGCGGTGCGCTCCACGTCAGCGAGGTGGGCAACGAGCCGACGATCCGTACCGGCGTCGTCGCATCGGACGAGGCCTTCGAGGTGGTGGGGATCTCGCAGGATGCCCTCGATCTCCTCGACGACAACCCCACGTGGATGGAGTTCGGCCGCTTCCTCGCCGAGGCCGACAAGCCGTTGAAGCTGCTGCTGATCGATCCTGAGCTGTTCGCGGGGATCGGTCCGGTCTACAGCGACGAGATCCTCTGGGAGGCCGGCCTGCGCCACGACCATCCCTCCTCGTCGCTGTCGACCCAGGAGACCCGCCGGCTCTACCGTGCGGCCCAGGAGGTCATCGTCGCGGCGATGAAGGCGGCCGGCTCGAGCCTCGACGAGTCGGAGGCGGACCAGATGATCGACGAGGAGGGGATCGCCGCCGAGCATCTGCGGGTCTACGGTCGTGATGGCAAGCCGTGTCCGAGGTGCCGGCGCCCGATCGTGCGCACGCGCATCAAGCGCGGTGTCTACACCTACCACTGCGAGCAGTGCATGATCTAGTGCGGCGCCTGAGGTGCATGAGCAGCGAGCGGTGCAGCTGCTGGCGGTGTAGCTGATCGAGCCCTGGGAGGGTGTGCTGTGGTCGAGGCTGATCGGACCGTGGCTCGCCGCGTGGTGGCGCGTGGCCGTGTGCAGGGGGTGTTCTTCCGCGCTTCAGCGCAGGACCAGGCGCAGCACAGCGGTGTCGTCGGATGGATCCGCAACCGTGCCGATGGCGCGGTGGAGGCGTGGTTGGAGGGGCCGCCGGGGGCGGTCGACGCCCTCGAGCAGTGGATCCGTGATGGCGGCCCGCCCCGTGCCCACGTCGAGGACGTGGAGGTGGTCGCGGAGACGCCGGCTGGACACGTGCGGTTCGAGGCCCGCTGAGGCCGGGCGTGGCCGATCGACCGACCGGAGCGGTCATGGCCGCGGGTCGAGCCGCAGCCCGGTCCACTGGGTTGGATCTAGTGGGTTGGACGCTCGAACGAGCCCTGCGCTAGCATGGGATCATCTCGGTAGCCGGCGCGCCATGTCGTCCACTCGGCGCACGGTCATTCGCGGCGGGAGGCGACCATCATGAGCAAGGCGCTCTTGGGCACGCAGGCGACGCCGTCGAGCCTCCGGCTCCTCGATGAGGTTCGCAGCCTGCGTCAGCGCGTCGCGGAGCTCGAGGCCGCCTTGGCCGCCGCCGAGGCAGCACAGGCCAGCGCCGCCCCGGCCGAGGGCTCCGACGCCGACCACGCACCGGCCGCGTCCTGACCCACCGCGGCGCGCCGCGACGCCGCACCACCGACACGATCACCGAGCGGGCCCCGACGGCCCGCTCGTCGCTGTCCGGCCGGCACACGCTGGTTCACCGCTAGCATCTGCCGCCGGGCACCGCACCGACGACGCGCCGATGGGCCAGGGAGGGATGTGTGTTCCTCAGGTCGCTGTCGATGCGCGGCTTCAAGTCGTTCGCGGACCGGACCACCTTGGAGGTCGAGCCCGGCATCACGGTGATCGTCGGCCCCAACGGCTCGGGCAAGTCCAACGTCGTCGACGCGCTGGCCTGGGTCCTCGGCACCCACTCCGCACGCAAGGTCCGCGGCGGCGCGATGTCGGACGTGATCTTCGCCGGCTCACCGCAGCGCAACCGCGCTGGTCAGGCCCGCGTCGAGATCACCATCGACAACAGCGAGGGTCAGCTCGGACGCTCGGGGATGGGCACCGCCGCCAGCGCCTCGGGGTTCTCCGAGGTCCGCGTGGCGCGCACGATCCACGCCGACGGGCAGACCACCTACGAGCTCAACGGCGAGGAGGTCCGGGCCCTCGACGTGCAGGAGCTGCTCTCCGACACCGGCCTGGGACGGGAGCTGCACACGGTCGTCGGCCAGGGCCAGCTCGACGAGATCCTCAACGCCAAGCCCGAGGAGCGACGCCGCTACATCGAGGAGGCGGCCGGCATCGTCAAGCACCGCCGGCGCCGCGAGCGGGCCCTGCGCAAGCTCGAGCAGGTCGACGCGCACATCGACAAGCTGCGCACGGTGCTGCGTGAGCTGCGTCGGCAGCTGCGCCCGTTGGAGCGGCAGGCCGAGGCGGCCGACCGCTACCAGGCGCTCCAGGCCGAGCTACGTGACGTCCGTGTACGGCTGGCCGCCGCCGAGCTCGCACGCCTCACCGCGCTCGCGTCCAGCCACGGTCGCGACGATGACGCGACCGCGAGCGACCAGCGCGACCTCGAGCAGTGGCTCGCCGACGCCCGCCAGCAGGTCGAGAAGTTCATGCGCGACGTGGAGAAGGAGGTCGGC
>JBKGZF010000031.1:0-12257 GCA_046545715.1 Nitriliruptoraceae bacterium
GGTGCGAGCGAGGCGAGCTCATCGTCGCTCAGCGCGAGCCGGGCGAGCTGTGCGACGTGTCGGACCTCGTCCTGCGACAGTGACACGGGGTGGCCTCCAACGGGGGCGAGCGAGCGGGTCGCGACGTGGCGCGCAGGCTAGCGGCCTGGGGATGCCGTCCTCCGCGCCGTTCGCTGCAACGTCCGCTCGGCCGGGGCTCGGGCTGGCGGTACCGGCCGTTGGACGGCAGGCTCGCGGTAGCAGGAGCGTGACTGCCGTCGTGGTGGCTCTACCCCGCCGGCCCTGCCCCGCCCACGACCCACCCTGCAGGAGCTGACATGACCCTGTCATCGAGGAAGGTCCTGGTCCTCGCCGCCAACCTGTTCGAGGACACCGAGCTGCTCTACCCGGTGCTGCGCCTGCGTGAGGAGTCGGCCGAGGTCGTGATCGCCGGCATCACCGACCAGCCGGTCACCGGCAAGGCCGGCCACGGGCCGCTGCCCGTCCACACGACGGTCGATGAGGTCGAGGCCGCCGACTTCGATGCGATCGTGATCCCAGGTGGCTTCGCACCGGACGCGTTCCGCCGCTCGCAGGCCGTACTGGAGCTGGTGCGTGCCTTCGACACCGCGGGCAAGCCGATCGCGTTCATCTGCCACGCCGGCTGGGTCCCGATCAGCGCCGGGATCATCGCGGGCCGTCGGGCGACGAGCTTCAGCGCGATCCGCGACGACATGGTCAACGCGGGCTGTGACTGGGTCGACGAGCCGGTCGTGGTGGATGGCAACCTGATCTCGGCTCGTCACCCCGGCGACCTCGGCCCGTGGCTCAAGGCCCTGATCGCCGCGCTCTCACCGGCCTGAGCCACCGGCCTTCAAGCACCGGCCTGAGCCAACCGCCGCAGCAGCTCGCACGGACGCCGTTCTGCGGCTCACAGCCCTGCCGCCTTCCCGGTTGGGGTCAGGTTGACCAGAACCGCGGCGTCACGTTACCGTCGGGCCGGGTAGTCGTCAGCCTGACCACCACCGTGACCCCGACCCGTGCCGCATCCGTCGCTGCGCCCGTGAGGAGGCACCGTGAGCGAGACCCCGATGGACGGCACCGGCTCGACCGCGTTGCTGACCGACCAGTACGAGCTGACCATGCTCGACGCGGCGTTGCGCGACGGTGCCGCCGAGCGTCCCACGGTGTTCGAGACCTTCGCGCGCAAGCTGCCGGAGGGACGCCAGGTCGGTGTCGTAGCCGGGCTCGGGCGCCTGATGGATGCGTTGGAGCATTTCGAGTTCGATCCGCGCTCGCTCGCGTTCCTCGACGACAACTCGCTGGTCTCGCCGGCGACGTTGTCCTGGCTGGAGGGCTTCCGGTTCCGCGGGGAGCTGTGGGCCTACCCCGAGGGTGAGCTCTACGTCCCCGACTCACCGGTGCTGACGGTCGCCGCTCCCTTCGCCGAGGCCGTGGTGCTCGAGACGATCGTGCTCAGCGTCCTCAACCACGACAGCGCGATCGCCTCGGCCGCCGCGCCGATGGTGGTGGCCGCCGACGGCCGGGGGCTGTTGGAGTTCGGCAGCCGCCGCACCCATGAGCAGGCCGCGGTCGCCGCGGCACGCGCCGCCTACCTGGTCGGCTTCGACGGCACCTCGAACCTCGCTGCCGGAGCACGCTACGGCGTGCCGACGCTTGGCACCTCCGCCCACGCCTTCACCCTGCTCCACGACGACGAGAGCGAGGCCTTCCGCTCCCAGGTCGCGGCGCTCGGCCCCGAGACGACCCTGCTGGTCGACACCTTCGACGTGCACCGCGGGGTTGCGCGTGCCCTGGAGGTAGCCGGCACCGACCTCGGAGGGATCCGTATCGACTCCGGGGACCTGGCCACCCACGCGAAGCAGGCCCGCGCGCAGCTGGACGCGGCCGGCGCGACCAGCACGAAGATCGTGGCCTCCGGCAACCTCAACGCCGAACGGATCCTCGAGCTGCGCGGCGCCCCGATCGATGCCTACGGCGTCGGCACCGAGCTGGTCACCGGCGCTGGTGCTCCCACCGCCGAGTTCGTCTACAAGATGGTGGCGCGTGCCCCTGGGATCGGACAGCCCTGTGAGCCGGTCGCCAAGGCCGGCGGCGTCAAGGCCACCGTGGGCGGCCGCAAGCGCGCCCACCGTCGCCGACGCAACGGCCGCGGGGTCGCCGAGGTGCTGCGCGACTGGGACACCGAGCCACGCGAGCCAGCAGAGGACGAGCGGTCGCTGCAGGTGCCCGTCCTCGTCGACGGTGAGCGCCGCCACGACCCCTCCCTCGAGGAGATCCGGGCCCACCACCGCGCCGTCCGCGACGAGGTGCCGTGGGAGACGTTCCTCAGTCACAGCAGCACCGAGGTGTGCTGGCCGACGCTCGAACAGCTCGATCCGTCCGGTGCCCATCCAGGCGCTGCCCATCAGGAGGTCGTGACGTGACCCAGAGCTACGACCCGTCCACCGCACTGATCGTCGTCGACGTCCAGAACGACTTCGCCGACCCGGAGGGCAACCTCTACGTCGCCGAGGGAGAGAAGGTCGTCGAGGTCGTCAACGCCGAGATCGCCGCCGCCCGTGAGGCGGGGGCGACCGTGATCTACACCCAGGACTGGCACCCGGAGACCACCCCCCACTTCGCCAAGGACGGCGGCACCTGGCCGGTCCACTGCGTCGCCGGGACGTGGGGCGCCGAGTTCCACCCCGCACTCGACGTCCCCGCCGACGCGACCGTCGTACGCAAGGGCGTCGACGGAGGTGATGGGTACTCGGGCTTCTCGGTCCGCGACCCGGTCAGCGGCGAGGAGCACGCCACCGAGCTCGGCCGCCTGTTGGACGCGGCTGGTGCCCGTCGGCTGGTGGTGACCGGGCTCGCCGGCGACGTCTGCGTCCGGGCCACCGCCCTCGACGGCCGTGAGCTCGGCTACGACGTCGAGGTGCCACTGGCGGCCACCCGCATGGTGGAGCTCGAGCCCGGCGACGGCGAGCGCACGGTCGCCGAGCTACGCGACGCCGGCGTCACGGTCATCGACGAGTGATCACACCGACGGCGACCCGCGCCCCGGTCTCGACCTGCGCGGTCGCGGTCGACGTGGCGCTGCTGACCGTGCGCGACGGCCGGCTGCGGCTGCTGCTGATCGAGCCCGAGCCCGCCGACCTGCGCGGGCGCTGGGCGTTGCCCGGTCGGCGGGTGCGTGACGACGAGAGCTTGGACACCACCGCCCACCGGGCGCTCGCCGAGCTCGCGGGCATCACGGCGCCCGACGCCCACCTCGAGCAGCTGCGAACCTACGGCGATCCGTCCCGCGATCCCCGCGGCCGCGTGGTGTCGGTCGCCTACCTGGCCCTGACACCGTTCACCGACGATCCGGACGATGCTGGCCGCGCACGGCTGTGGGACGTCGCGAGCTTCGACGCCGGGAACGGTCCCGAGCTGGCCTACGACCACGACCGGATCGTGCCCGACGCGATCGAGCGTGCCCGCTCCAAGCTCGAGTACACCGCGCTCGCCACCGCCTTCGTGCCCGAGGTGTTCACCCTCGCCGACCTGCGCGGGGTCTACGAGGCCGTCTGGGGCGTGCGGCTCGACCCGGCGAACTTCCGTCGCAAGGTCGTCAGCACCCCCGGCTTCGTGGAGGAGGCCGAGGGAACCGCCGCCCCCGGCCCGGGCGGCGGCCGCCCCGCCCGGCTCTACCGCCGCGGCGGCGCGACCCGACTGCATCCGGCCATGCTGCGCCCGTGACGAAGCGTTAGGGTCGCGGTGCGACCCATCGGGAGCGGGTCGAACAAGCAACGTGCCCTGCGGGTCCTGGTGGGGCATGCCAGGGCACGCCACGGGCACCGACCCAGGGAGGGAGAGCCGTGCGTCACCCGAGATCGGACCTGGCCGCGACGCGGTCGGACCACCCCACATTGGCGGTCATCACCTTGGCCATCACGGCCATCGTCGCCACGCTGCTGACGGGGTCGCCCGCTGCCGAAGCCCAACCTGACAGTCGTGCACGGGGCGGGCCTGATCGGGCCGCTGGTACCACCGGCCCGCCCGAGCGTCCCCGCCCGCTCGGCGCTCCGCCCGGGCTGTCCACCGACCCGTCGCGCGGCGAGCTGACCGTCCGAGGGAGCGTGGAACAGATCCACGTGATCCACGCCGAGCCGGAGGCTGAGGTCGAGGTCCGCGGGCCATCGGGATACACCGCTTCGGCCACGACCGACGAGCGCGGCGGCCTGGTGCTACGCGACGTGCCACCGGGCAACGGCTACACGGTCAGACTCGAGAGCGCACCACGTGAGCGCTACCCGGTACGCGTACTCGCGCCCGACGACCATCCTGACCAGCGCTACTACGAGCAGCAACAGCTCGAGCCGGATGAGGGCTACCTGACCACCCGCGATGGCACGCTGCTGGCCTACCAGGTCGAGCTGCCGGACCCCGAGGAGCACGGGCCCGGCCCCTATCCGGTGGTCGTCGACTACTCGGGCTACCGTCCCTCGATCGACTTCTTCGATGGCGTCGACGATGTCTTCCCCGACCTCGGCTACGCGGCGGTCGGGGTCAACATGCGCGGGAGCGCCTGCTCCGGTGGCGCCTTCGACTACTTCGAGCCGCTGCAGGCGATCGACGGCTACGACCTCGTCGAGGCCCTGGCCGCCCAGGACTGGGTCGATGGCGTTGGGCTGGTCGGCAAGTCCTATCCCGGCATCAGCCAGCTGTTCGTCGCCTCGACCCAGCCCCCGTCGCTCGACGCCATCGTGCCGGGTCACGCCATCGGCGAGTTCTACCGCGACGTCGCCTACCCGGGCGGCATCCTGAACTTCGCCTTCGCCGGTGCCTTCAGCCAGGATCAGGACGCGCGCTCCGGCTTCCCGAGCTCCTACGAGCAGGTCAACGAGCGCGCGGAGGAGGATCCGGTCTGCCACCACAACCAGGCCTTGCGCGGCCAGAACATGAGCATGGCCGACGGCGTCTTCGGCAACCCCTTCGACGGCGACTACTGGCGGCTGCGCGCCCCGGAGCGGCTCGTCGAGGACATCGAGGTGCCGACGCTGCTGGTCAACACCTGGCAGGACGAACAGACCGGCAGTGGGCCGGCCAAGCTGCTCGAGCGCTTCGATGGCGACACACCGGTGCGGCTGCTCGGCACGAACGGTGATCACGACGCGTACTACCAGGACGACGTCTTCGCCGAGGTAGCACGCTTCCTCGACACCTACCTCGACGACCCGGATCCACAGGACATCGCCGCCTACGAGCAAGAGGAGCCGGTCAAGATCCTGCTCGAGCTCGACCGCGACGGACACGCCAACGCCGAGATGTCGCTGCCATCCTTCGAGGCGGCCGGCGACGGCGAGCGATGGTTCCTCGACACGGGATCCCTGTCCGACGAGCCCGGCGAGAGCGCCCGCAGCGCCTTCGACTACGACCCGCCAGGCATCGGGGAAATCGGCCGCGGCTGGCTCATGCCCGACCGCAACGAGTGGCTGCCTCCCCTCCAGGACCGGGTGACGTTCACCTCACCAGCGCTGGACGAGGACGTGGTGATGGCAGGCTCCGGCTCGGTCGACCTGTGGGTCGAGGCGACGCAGCAGGACGTCGACCTCGAGGTCACCCTCTCCGAGGTGCGTCCGGACGGCGCGGAGATGCTGATCCAGAGCGGCTGGCTGCGTGCCAGCCACCGGGCGCTGGACGAGGACGCCTCGACGACGCTGCGACCGCGGCATACCCATGAGCAGGCGGATGCGGCGCCGCTGCCGAGCGAGGAGTTGGCGCCGGTCCGGATCGAGCTCTTCCCGTTCGCACACGCCTTCCGTGAGGGGTCGAGCATCCGTCTGACGGTGGATGGCCCCGGCGGCAACCGGCCACTGTGGGGCTTCGATCCCGTCCCCGGCGGTGACGGCGCTGAGGTCACCATCGCCCACGGCGGGGACCATCCGTCCTCGCTCGCCCTGCCGGTGGTGGATGGGGTGGACCCCGACCTCGGTGAGCTGCCGGCCTGCGACGTCGACAGGCTCACCAGTGAGCTCGCCAACCAGCCGTGCCGCCCAAGCAGCTAGTACCTAGTACAGCGGGTAGTGCAAGCGGAGGTAACCACCGGCTCAGTCTCCGCCCGGCCAGACGCCATCGTCGATGAGGTCGCCGGGCGGAGTTGTCGAGGCCCACTGGTAGGCCAGTGCGAAGCGGCGTCCCTCGGCGGTCTCCACGAGCACGCTGGAACGCGTGAACAGCTCAGGTGCGCCCTCGTAGGCGTCGATCCGCTCGAGCAGCGCGGGTGCGGCGTCGGGGTCACGGACCGTCAACACGGTGCCCTGCACACCTGGTGGGGCCGCCCCGGGCTCCACCGCCGGGAGCCGCGCTGCTGGCCAGGCGTGGCCGCTGTCGTACAGCTGCCCCGCAGCGCGGGCCGGGCCCACCACCTCGACGTCGCCGTCGATCAGGGGCCAGCCGGCCTGCCCTGGCTGCAACGAGCCGTAGACGAACAGCGGCAGGTCGTCCAACGGGGTGGCTGGCCAGTCGCCGGTCACCACCGCGTCGACGTCCGCGACGGTGCCGGAGGGCCCGCCCGCGTCCAGGTGACGCTGCGCGTCGGCCTGGTCGACCTCGGGCCAGGTGCGCGGCCGCCCGTCGGCGTCGAGCTGGATGCGCGTGGTCGGCCCCGGTCGGTAGGCGAGCGCACGTGGGAGCCGGAAGCGCTCGGCTACGGCCACCTCACCGACGGCACCCAGGCGGTAGGCGCCCCCGTCGGGCCTGCGCCCCTCGCTCGCGTCCAGCCGGTCGGTCGCGCTGGCCGGTACGCCCAGCAACCAGGTGTCGATGACCGCGTCGGCAGCGGCTACCAGGGTGAGCGGCACCGCTCCGTAGTCGGTGCGACGCGCCTCGAAGACCGGCACGAACCCAGCCAGCCGAGCCGGCAGCAGTACGGCGCCGTCGACGTCCAGGCCCTTGTCGACCAGCCGTGACGGTGACGCGTTGGCGCCGTAGGCCACGCTGAAGCGCACCTGCTCGGGCGCGTCGAGGACCGCGACCTCCCCCGGGGCGGGTGCTGGCCCCTCGTCCGCGAAGGGCGGTGGACGACCACGCGGATCGAGTCGGTCGCGCTGGGCGTGCTGCCGGCGGAGGGGCGCTCGGCGTGTCCCGTCGACGCCCAGCGGCCAGGTGCGACCCCGGTGGAGCAGCACCGGGCCAGCGGCGCGCGGCCCCGGGTAGTCGCGAGGGTCGAAGCCGCCGACCAGCGCCATCGCGTGCGTCCTCAGGCCCCGTCGGGCAGCTGACCGTGCTCGAGCAGGTGCTCGAACGCAGCCTCGTCGACCACGGGCACCCCGGCCTGCTGCGCCTTGTCGACCTTGGAGCCGGGGTCGTCGCCCGCTACCACCACCGAGGTCCGACCCGACACGCTGGAGGTCACCTTGGCGCCGCGCGCCTCGAGCGCCTCGGTCGCCTCGTCGCGGGTGAAGCGCTCCAAGGTGCCGGTGACCACCACCGTCCAGCCCTCGAGCAGCGCTGCGTCCACGCCGCCCGATCCTGCGACCTCGGCCTCGGCGGTGACGCCCAGCGCCACCAGCTCGTCGATCAGCTCTGCGTTGCGGGGGGTCGCGAACCATGAGTGCACGGCCGCGGCGATCGTCGGACCGATCCCGTCGATCGCCTCCAGCTGCTCGGGGGTCGCCGCACGGATCGCGTGCAGGCTCGGCAGCGCGCGCACCAGCGTCTTGGCGTAGGTCGGACCGAGGTGGCGGATGTTGAGGGCGACCAGCACGCGGTCGAGCGGCCGCGTGCGCCCCGCGTCGATGCCGGCGAGCAGGTTGTCCACGCGCTTCTCGCCCCAGCCCTCCAGCGCGAGCAGCTCATCGCGGTGCTCGTGCAGCCGGAAGACGTCGGCGACGTCGCGGACGAGGCCGTGCTCGAGCAGCAGCTCGACGGTCTGCTCACCGAGCCCCTCGATGTCCAGCGCGCCGCGGCTGGCGAGGTGGACCAACGACTCGAACAGCCGGTTGGGGCAGTCGAGGTTCTCACAGAAGTGGTGGGCCTCGCCCTCGGGACGTACCAGCGGCTCGTCACAGAACGGGCAGCGCTCCGGCATCGACCACGGCTTGGCATCGGCGGGCCGCTTGGACAGCACCGGACCCACGACCTCGGGGATCACGTCCCCGGCACGACGGACCATCACCTGGTCGCCTTCGCGCACGTCCTTGGCCCGCACCTGGATCTCGTTGTGCAGCGTCGCGTAGGTGATGGTGGTGCCGGCCACCAGCACCGGCTCGAGGACCGCGTAGGGGGTCGCCTTGCCGGTCCGGCCGATGTTGACCTCGATGCGCCTTAGGGTCGTCTCCTGCTCGACCGGTGGCATCTTGTAGGCGATGGCCCACCGGGGGGCGCGAGCGGTGAAGCCCAGCTGCTCGCGCAGGGTCAGGTCGTCGACCTTGATCACCACCCCGTCGATCTCGTAGGCGACGTCGTGCCGCGCCGAGGTCCAGCGCTCGGCGTACTCCCACGCGGCGGTGAGCGAGTCCACCACGGTGGTCGCCTCCGGCACGGGCAGCCCGGCGTCCGCCAGCCAGGCGAGCGCCTGGCTGTGCCGCTCGAAGCCGACGCCGTCGACCACGCCGAGGCCGTGGCACCACACCGCGAGCGGGCGGGTGCGGGTCACCTCGGGGTCCTTCTGGCGCAACGCGCCCGATGCCGCGTTGCGGGGGTTCATGAAGGCCGCCTCGCCACGCTCGATGCGTTCGGCGTTCATCGACTCGAAGGCGTCCAGGGGGTAGTAGACCTCGCCACGCACCTCCAGCAGCGCGGGTGGCTGCTCGACATCGAGCCGGTAGGGCACGTCGTCGATGGTCAGCACCTGCGCGGTGACGTCCTCGCCGACCACGCCATCGCCCCGGGTCGCGGCGGTGGCCAGCACGCCGTCGCGGTAGACCAGGTCGATGCCGACGCCGTCGATCTTCAGCTCGCAGACGAGGTCGACCGTGGGAGCGTCGTCCGGATCGGCCTGCTCCTCGTCCTCCGCGGCACCGGCAGCGGCTGCCAGGGCACGGCGCATCCGGTCGGCCCAGGCCTCGAGCTCCGCGTAGGAGAAGGCGTTGTCCAGGCTGAGCATCGGCTGGGGGTGCTCGACCGGCGGGAACGCGGCGTCCGGCGGCGCCCCGACCTGCTGGGTCGGCGAGGTGGGACTGCGCAGCTGCGGATGCGCCTCCTCGATCGCCTCGAGCGCACGCAGCAGCGCATCGAACTCAGCGTCGGTGATCGGCGGATCGGAGAGCACGTAGTAGCGGTAGCGCGCGTCGCGGATGCGCCGCGCGAGCTCGTCGTGACGAGCGCGCGCCGCCGCCGGATCGGTCGGCACCTCGGCGTCGAGGTCCCCAGGCGTCGTCGGGCGAGGGTGCGTCGACTCAGCCACGGGACGCACCCACCGCCAGCGGCAGCCCCGCCGGGCGATCAGCCCGCGTGACCCGTCCTCCCCCCAGACAGACGGTGTCGTCGACGTCGTAGACCACGGCGGCCTGACCGAGCGCCAACCCGTGGACCGGTTCGTCGAGCTCGACGCGCACCGCACCGTCCTGCCCGTCAGCGACGACCCGTCCCGGCACCGACGCGCCGTGGGCGCGAATCTGCACGCGGACGGGCCCCACGGGCACCTCGCCGGTGGTCCAGGTGGGCGTGTCGAGCTGGGCCCAGCGGCAGGCGAGCTCCTCACGCGGACCGACGCGCACCGTCGAGGTGGCCGCGTCGACGGCGGTGACGAAGCGGCGGCGGATCCGGCCGTGCGCGTCGGTCGGCGCAGGTGCCTGCTCGAGGCCGAGACCGCGGCGCTGACCGACCGTGAAGCGCCACACACCGTCGTGGCTGCCCAGCACACGCCCCTCGCCGTCGACGATCGGACCAGGGACGCTGTCGAGACGCTCGGCGAGGTAGCCGGCGGTGTCGCCGTCGGGGATGAAGCACACGTCGTAGCTGTCGGGCTTGTCGGCGACGCGGAACCCGGCGGCGGCCGCGCGCTCGCGCACCTCGGCCTTGGTCAGCTCACCTACGGGCAGCAGGGTCGCGGCCAGCTGCTGCGGCGTCGCCACGTAGAGCACGTAGGACTGGTCCTTGGCCGGATCGGCCGCGCGGTGCAGCTCGACCCCGGGACCGGGCGCGGTGACAGCGCGACCGTCGCGACGCAGCCGCGCGTGGTGGCCGGTGGCTAGCGCGTCGAAGCCGAGCGCGAGCGCGCGGTCCAGCAGCCGGGCGTACTTGACCCGCTCGTTGCAGGTGACGCAGGGGTTGGGGGTGACGCCCGCCGCGTAGGCCGCAGCGAAGGGGGCCTCGACCTCGGCATGGAACGTCTCGCTGAGATCCCACACGTAGAACGGGATGCCGAGCACCTGCGCCGCTCGACGTGCGTCCTGTGCGTCGTCCAGCGTGCAGCAGCCATGGCCGGGCACCTGCTCGTCGACCGGCAGATCGGCCAGCTTGAGGTGGACCCCGGTCACCTCGTGGCCCTGCTCGACGAGCAGGGCGGCGGCGACCGCGCTGTCGACACCGCCGGACATCGCGACGAGCACCTGCGCCATCAGCCGTGCCCACCGGCCGCGGCGGGACGGCGGCCGCTCGCCACCACCTCCGTCAGAGCCGCTTCGAGCAGGTCGGCGGCGCGGTCCACCTCCTCCTCGGTGGTGGTCCACCCGACGCTCAGCCGCAGGGGCGTGGCGGTCAGGCCGACGGCTTCGACGACCGGCGAGGCCGTAGCCGCACCGGCCCCGCAGGCCGAGCCCGTCGACGCGGCGATGCCGGCCCGGTCCAGCGCGAGGGTCAGCGCGGCCGGATCGGCGCCCTCGAGTCCGAGGTGGAGGTGGGAGGGCAGGCGCCAGGCCGGGTCCTCGGGCCCGTTGCGGCTGACGCCCTCGATCGCGGTCAGACGCTCGGCCAGGCGGTCGGTCGCTGCGGTGAGTCGGCGGCGCAGGTCCGGTCGATCGGCGACCGCGGCGGTGAGTGCGGCACCCATGGCCGCGTCGAGGCCGACCGCGAACGTCCCGGAGCGCACGCCGCGATCCTGTCCCCCACCGTGCGCGAGCGATTCGACCGGGAGGCCGCGTCGCAGCACCGCCACGCCGACCCCCTGCGGCCCGCCGAACTTGTGGGCGGAGAGCGCGAGGGCCGAGACCCCCCAGGCCGTGACGTCGACGTCGAGCGTCGCCGCCGCCTGCACGGCATCGGTGTGCAGGGCCACGTCACGATCAGCGAGGCCCACGGAGATGGCGGCGATGTCGTTGACCGCGCCGATCTCGTTGTTGGCCGCCATCACGCTGACCAGCGCCGTGTCGTCGCTGACCGCGGCCAGCACCTCCTCGACGTCCACACGACCATCGCTGCGAGGTGGAACCACCGTCAGGGCCGCGTCGCCGCGCTCGGCCAGCCACCGCGCCGGTGCCAGCACCGCCGGGTGCTCCACCGCGGTGGTGACCACGTGGGGCACGCGCCGGCTGCGGTCGCGCGCGGCCCAGACGATGCCCTTGACGGCGAGGTTGTCGGCTTCGGTGCCGCCGGAGGTGAACACCACCTCGTGCGGGGAGCAGTTCAGGGCGCTCGCGACCTGCTCGCGGGCCTGCTCGACCACGGCGCGCGCCCGTTGGCCGTCGAGGTGGGTCGCCGAGGCGTTGGCGGCCTCGAGCCGTTCGGCGAGCACCGCGCGAGCCTCCGGGCGCGGCGGTGTGCTGGCGGCGTGGTCGAGGTTGATCATCATCCGGTGACGGTAGCGTCCGGGCTCAGCCGCCGACCAGCGTCCTTCACAGCCGCTGCGACGAGGGAGACCACCATGCCCACACCGCACCTGCCACCGGACGCGGCGGTGCCGCCGGTACCGCGCCGCGTCGTGCCGCTGGGGATCGACATGGGGGTGAGCGAGGGCCATCGGTTGGTGCTGCTGAGCCTGGAGGTGTGGCAGGACTGGGCCGACCTGCGCTTCGCACGCATCGACGTCGGTGCGACCGTCCGGCTGACCCGCCGGGTGCCGCCGACCGACCAGTGGGAGGTGCGCGCGGACGGCGAGCCGCTGACGATCTTCGACGCCGTCGGACGCGGTGACCGCAGCTTCAGCAACGGCGAGGTGCGCCTCGTGCCGGCACCATCGCTGACCGCGACGCTCGAGGTCGGCGTGGTCGTGGTGCCGGAGGCGACCCCCCTGGCCACCACCGTCGCCCTCACGGGCGAGGTCTGAGGGGGCCGCGGCTGCGCGTGGGGCGGGCGCTGCGGGCGGGGATGCGAGGAACTGGGGATATGCCCAGTTCCTCGCATCGTGA
>JBKGZF010000032.1:0-12069 GCA_046545715.1 Nitriliruptoraceae bacterium
CGGTCACCGTCACCAGGTCACCGTCGCCGCGTCGGACCGGATCGACCTCGACGGCGACGTCGAGCTCGGGAACGGCCGCGGTGACCGCAGCGACCACCTCGCTGGTCCCGGAGGTGGTCGCGGCCGTACGTGCCCCGGCACGCGCCCCTTCGTGGACCAGGAGCACGTCACGCACGACGACCGCGGCACCGAGCAGCCCGACGACCAGCAGTGCGATCACCGGCAGCAGCAGGACGGCCTCCAGGCTGAGCATGCCCGCCTGGGCCCGGTCCGAGGTGGTGCGCGGCCCGGACGGAGCCCGGGCCGCGCGGTCAGCGGCGGTGCTCACGCGCCGACGAGCTCACGCGCATGGCTCAGCAGCGCGTTGAACAGCGACACCAGGGCACCACCCGACGCCCACTGGATCAGCACCCCGGCGACGGTCGCGGCGACCACGGCGAGCAGCCCGTACTCGGTCACCAGCGAGCCGTCCTCGTCGACCAGGCGCAGCACCGGCCGTGCGGTGTCACCGTGCGACCGGGCATCGAGCCCGGCTGCTGCGGTGATCTCGTCCGGTCCGCCACGCTCAGGCCCGGAGCTCGGCGCGGCCCACAGCCGCCTGGGGCGCCCCTGGCTCGGGTGCGCGGCACGGGCGGCCGAGAGCCGGCGATCGGCTCCGGTCGTCCCGTTCGGGTGGTCTGCTGCGAGCGTCGCGGCTCGGTGCTCAGCGTCGGTCATGGTCGCGTTCAGGGGTTGAGACACGCTCGTTCCTCTCGGGTCATCAGGTGCCGGCCGTCGCGAGTCCGGCCTGCACGATCGGCGCACCGACCAACAGCACGGTCGCGGGGAGCAGGCACAGGGCGGTGGGGAAGGTCAGTTGCGCGGGCAGCCGCTCGGCGGCGGCCAGGACCCGCGCGAGGTCGTCGGCCCGAAGGTCCCGGGCGAGGTGGCGCAGGCTGGGCGCGACGGGAGCGCCGGTCCGGTCGGCGGTGGTGATGATCTGCGCGAGACGGTGGAGGGGGTCCACGCCGGGCGGAGCGGACCGGTCACTGCCCGCCGGCAACGGCTCGTCGACCATCCCGAGCTCCAGGCCGAACGCCAGCCGGCGCAGCCGGATCGCAAGCTCGGGCAGCCGGTCGGCGGCGAGGCGCAGCGCTTCGGGTGCCCCCACCCCGCCGGCGAGCGCGGTCGCGACCAGATCGGCGGCCTCGTCGACCCCGGTCACCGGTTCACCACCGCGGTTGATCCGTCGAGCCGCGAGCTGGTGGGCGCCGAGCGCCGCCAGCGGTGCCAGCGCTGCGCCGACGGTGCCCCAGACCAGTACACCGACAGCGACGGCGATCAGCATCGGGAGGCGGGCGCTCATCCCAGCGGATCCACCGCGTCGGCGTGCACGATCGACACGGCGTACGAGCGCGAGCACCATCCCCGCCCCGAGCGCGAGCAACCCCAGGCCGGTGCCCAGCACCACCAGGCCGATACCGGTCGAGTAGAAGGCGACCAGATCGACGCCGACCAACCGCCCAAGACCGGGGACCAGCACCAACGGGGCGATGACCAGCCCGCCGGCGACGACCCGGGTCTGTGCCGATGCGACGGCGACCGCACGGCGCGCCTGCTCGACGTCGTCCTGCGCCTCCCGGGCGGCATCGACGGCCGGCAGCAGCGGAGCACCCACCACCGTTGCGAGCTCCAGTGCGCACCGACAGCGCTCGGGCAGGCCCGCGATGTCCGTCAGGGGCGTTCCCGCAGCCACCTCGACGCGCAGTCGATCGAGGGCGCGCGGATCGCCTGCTCGCGACGAGCTGCTCACCATGACCAGACCTCCTCGATGCGACCGCCATCACGCTGGAGGTCGACGGCGAGCAGCTGGGTCGCGCGCCGCTTGCCGTCGGCGTCGCGGTCGAGCGCGACGACCAGGTCGACGGCGGCAGCGACCTGCGCCCGCGCTGCGTCCAACGGCACACCGGCGAGCAACGCCATGCCTTCGAGGCGCACGAGGGCCTCGCGGGCGCCGTTCGCATGGACGGTGGTGAGCGAGCCGTCATGGCCGGTGTTGAGCGCTTGGAGCAGGTCGGCGACCTCCGGACCGCGGACCTCGCCGACGACGAGGCGATCCGGACGCATGCGCAGCGCGTTGCGCAGCAGCGTGGCGACATCCACGCCACCGACCCCGTCGGGCGTGGCGGCCCGGGTGCGCAGGTGCACGGTGTGAGCGGCGGGGCGACGCAGCTCCGGGGCGTCCTCGATCACCACCACGCGGTCATCACCGACCTCGCCCAGCAACCGGGCCAGCAAGGTGGTCTTGCCGACCCCGGCACGGCCACAGACCACGAGGTTGCGGCGTGCGCGCACAGCGTCGACGAGGTGGTCGCGCAGCGGCGACGGCACCATGCCGTCGCCGGCGAGCGCGTCCCAGTCCGGCACGACCGCAGGCACCCGGCGCAAGGTGACCAGCGGCCGATCGGCGAGCGGCGGCAGGATCGCGTGCAGCCGCACACCGTCGGGTAGCACTGCGTCCGCGTAGGGGTGGGAGCGGTCCAACCGCACGCCGAGCGGACCGAGCGTGCGGGCGAGCACCTGGGTGAGGTGGGCGTCGTCGTCGAAGCGTGGCGCGACCGGCACCACCCGACCGTCGCGCTCGACGTGGATCTCGTCGGCGCCGTTGACCATCACGTCGGTGACGGCCGGATCGCGCAGCAGCGCCTCGAGCGGACCGAGCCCCCCGAGATCATCGACGAGATCACGCACCAGGCGTGCCCACACGTCCGGCGCAGCGACCACGCCCTCGGCCGCGAGCGCACGTGCCACCGCTCGCCGCAACGCCGGACGGTCGGCGCGTCCGGACGCTAGCTCGGTGTCATCGCGCAGCCGCCGCCCCACGGCCGCCCGCAGCCGCGTGTGGTCGTGCACCACCTCGCTCATGCCAGTGCCACCGTGGAGCGCTGGACGGTGTCGACGCGCTCGGGCACCAGCGGCAGCAGGCGGCGGAGCCACGCTCCGGGCAGCCCACCCGGGACCCGACCGTGACGGTCAGCCCGGGAGACGCGCGCCGACCACGGCAGGGCGACACCACGACGGCCACCGGCACACGCGGCGAGCTCGCGGGCGGCCACTGGCCCGTCACCGACGACGACCACCGCTGCCGCGGTGGTGGCCGCAAGGGCCTCGAGCCCGGCAGCGTCGCGCCGACAGACCAGGACGTCGACGTCCCGGTCGACGCCCGCATCGACGACCAGGGTTTCGACCCGTGGATCGCGCGGCTCCGGTGGCACCTGCCCGTCTGCGAGGCGGACCAGGCGGGCAGCGGTCACGCCCTGCAGCGCCGAGGCACGGGACCACAGGTCCGCATCCGCCAGGGCGGCGGTCTCGATCGCCGCACCCGTGAGCGACAGCCGCCGGATCGCCGCCACCGTTGCGCGGCCACGCCATCCCTCGAGCCCAGCGATCGCCAGGCTGACCACGGTCGTTCCGACCCCACCGGCCGCGCCGCCGATCCGCAGTAGACGGCTCCGGCCACTGCTGCGCGGGGGGACGGCGAGCACGTCAGCGACGACCTCGGACAGCTCGTCGCGTCCACTGGGCCAACCGATCACCGCGTCGGGACGCCCCACGGCCGTCGACCGTCCGACCGCGACGGGATCGGCGTCGTCGCCGACTACCAGCACGCACGGGGTGCGTTCGCCGACATCCGGTTCCGCTGCGATCGACCCTTCGGCCAGTGCCGAGGGACCGACCAGGGATACCGCCGGAGGGACCAGGGCAGCGGTGTCGGTGTCGATCGGCTGCCATCCGAGCACACCCTCGAGCCACCGTCGTACCGGCTCGGCCTCGGAGAGGTCGAGCTCGAGCCGGACCGGCAGCGCGGCGGGCGCCGAGCTGCCATCCGCAACGTTCGACAGGCTCCCAGCCGGTGACGGCCCACTTGGCATCGTGGCTGCGTCATCGCCCGGAAGCGCTCCAACGCCATCGGCCGTCGCGCTGTCCAACCCACTGTCCTCCACCGCGCTCGTCACATCGGGGCGGACGCTACGAGTGGGAGGGACACCTCCAGCCGCGGGTATCGGCCAGGCTGTGGATGGACGGGCTCGGCCGTACGCTCGAGGGCCGATCCACCACGGTCGTCGGGGACCGTCTCCGGCGAGGCGACGACGTCCTCCGCCCGACGTCACCGATCCACCAGGGGGCCAGCGTGAGCGAGCCTGACCAGAGCGAAGCCGTCCCTGACGCCGAGGCCACCGGTCACCCGAGCGACGATGCCGACAACCGCTACGTGCGTCCCGACGCCGACCGGCTGGGCGACGACGCGCTG
Organism: Nitriliruptoraceae bacterium; assembly: GCA_046545715.1. Lineage (GTDB taxonomy): Bacteria > Actinomycetota > Nitriliruptoria > Nitriliruptorales > Nitriliruptoraceae > SKTG01. Next base: position 4,292 of record JBKGZF010000032.1, read on the forward strand.
GAGGCGATAGCCCGTCGACGCACCGGCGCGGTCGAGGCGGCGTTCTTCGATCTCGACAAGACCGTCATCGCCCGTTCGTCGTCACTGGTGATGGGCCGCACGTTCTTCCGCGACGGACTGCTCAGCCCCGCGATGGTGCTCAAGACCTTCTACGCCCAGATCGTCTACCAACTGGTCGGTGCCGACCACGAACGCATGGAGCAGGCACGCCACGCCGCGCTGGAGATGACCCGCGGCTGGCAGGTCGACCGCGTCCGCGAGCTGGTGCGTGAGGCGATGGAGGAGACCATCGCCCCGCTCGTCTACGAGGAGGCGCTCGAGCTGATCGTCGCCCACCGCCGCGCCGGCCGCGACGTGTGGATCGTCTCCTCCTCCGGCGAGGAGATCGTCGAGCCCATCAGCGACCACCTCGGCGTCACCGACGTGATCGCGACCCGCTCGGGCGTCGACGAGGAGGGCCGCTACGACGGGACGCTCGAGTTCTACGCCTACGGCAGCGCGAAGGCCAACGCCCTGCGCCAGATCGCCGAGGTCCGCGGCTACGACCTCGCACGCTGCTATGCCTACTCCGACTCGATCACCGACCTGCCGATGCTCAGCGCCGTCGGCCATCCCACCGTGGTCAACCCGGACCGTGACCTACGTGCGGCTGCGCTGGCGATGGGCTGGGAGGTCCGCGACTTCACCCGTCCGGTCCGACTGCGCGACCGGCTGCCCACGGTGCCGCGGCCCGCGGGGCAGATCGCCCTGGCACTCACGGCGGCCGCACTGGCCAGCCTGCTCGTCCACCGGCTGGTGACCCGCGACTGACCCACCCCACGAGCGGGTGCACCTACTCCCGGTGGGTGCAGTACGTCCCGCATCCGGTTGGTCATGCACCCACTGGCAGCCCACGCACCCGGTGGGGCGAACGGCACCCGCTGGGGCGGGGCTGGGTGCACCCGGTGGGGCGAACGGCACCCGCTTGAGGCTGGGGCGGATGCGGGCGGTGGGCGCTGTGAGCCGGGCCGAGGACAGGCCGCGGACGGGCCGAAGACAGGCAGCGAACGGGGCCCCGCTCCAGGCGATCAGGTGTAGTCGCGCTGGTACTCGATGCGGCCGTCGTCACCGAAGCCGAAGAAGCTCGCGCGTGGCAGGTCCGCCCAGCGACGGCCCGCCGCGGTGTAGGACATCGTCCACTCGACGCCGAGCTGCGTGCCGTCCTCGGACTCGATCACGCGCAGGCTCTCGATCGTGATGTCGTCCTTGCCGCCGAGCCAGTCCTTGAGGTAGGCCTGGATCAGCAGGTTGCCGCGGTGGGGCGGGTTGTAGGGCTCGAGGTAGAGGGCGTCCTTGGCGTACAGCTCCGGCAACCCGGACACGTCGCCGTCCGCGAGCATGCCGGACAGCTTCTCCCACGCCGCCGCTGCCTGTCCCAAGGTGTCGTCTCCATCGGCTGGGGCCATCGGACGGGGAGGTGGACGGGCTCTCGGTCCCGCCCGGGCCCGGCCACCACACGGTCGGCTGGTGAGGATAGTCGGGCCATGGCGACCGGCGGCAACGTCCCGGGGCCGATCGCCGACGACGATCGCCGACGACGACCCCGCTGACGACGGACCACCCTGCAGGGCTCGCGTTCACGGCCACCCGGCTGCCCGACGCTCGCGCCCACCCGACGGCTGCGGCAGACTCGGGGCCACCGACCGAACGCTGGAGCCACCGTGTCCGCGACCGACCTGCCCGCCGCAGCCCGCGTCCCCGCCCACCTCGACGACGTGGCGCAGGCGCTCGCCCGCTGGCGGCCGCAGGCCCGCAGCCACCTCGACGACCTGGTGCGCATCCCCTCGATCAGCGCGCTGGAGGACCACGCCGATCAGGTCCGTCGCAGCGCCGACGCGGTCGCCGAGGTGCTGGGTGAGGCCGGGCTCGAACACGTGCGCCTGCTCGAGCTGCCGGGTGCGCACCCCTACGTCACCGGCGAGTGGTGCCACGCCGGCGAGGATGCCCCGACGGTGCTGCTCTACGCCCACCACGACGTGCAGCCGGTGGGCACCGCCGACCGCTGGAGCTCACAGCCGTTCGAGCCGACCGAGCGCGACGGCCGCCTCTACGGACGCGGAGCCGCCGACGACAAGGCAGGCATCCTCGCCCACGTCGCGGCGGTGCGCGCATGGTTGGAGGCGCGCGGCGAGCTGCCGGTCAACGTGCGGGTGATCATCGAGGGCGAGGAGGAGATCGGCTCGCCCAACCTGTCCCGGTTCCTGGCCGCGCACGGCCAGGAGCTACAGAGCGATGTGATCGTGCTCACCGACCTGGTCAACTTCGACGTCGGCTGGCCCTCGCTGACCTACGCGCTGCGGGGGATGGCCGAGGCATGGGTGACCGTGCGCACCCTGGAGCAGCCGGTCCACTCCGGGATGTGGGGTGGCGCCGTCCCCGACGCGCTGACCGCGACCGCACGGCTGCTGGCGAGCCTGCACCACGACGACGGCTCCATCGCGGTAGCCGGCTTCGCCGACGACGTGCGTGAGCTGCCAGCTGAGGAGCGCGCACGCCTCGAGGCACTCGACACCGATGCCGAGGAGCTCGCCCGCCAGGCACGGCTGCGCCCCGGCGTCCAGCTGATCGGCGACCCAGAGCGCTCGGTGCTCGAGCGGCTGTGGATGCAGCCGACGATCACCCCGACCGGGATGGACGTGCCACCGGTGGCACAGGCATCGAACACGCTGCTCTCACAGACCCGCACCAAGCTCTCCTGCCGCCTTGCACCCGGCCAGGACCCCGACCGGGCCATGGCGGCCCTGCGCGACCACCTGCTCGCGGCCGCTCCGTTCGGCGCCGAGGTGGAGGTCGAGCTCGGTGAGCGCAACGCGGCCTGGGTCAGCGAGCCGACCGGTCCCGCCTGGGAGGCGGCCGAAGCCGCGTTCGGCGCCGCCTACGGCCGCGCGCCCGCCGCGATGGGCTGCGGCGGCTCGATCCCGTTCGTCGAGCCGTTCAGCGACGCGTTCGGGGGTGCCCCCTGTCTGCTGATCGGGGTCGAGGACCCTGGCTCCAACGCGCACGGCGAGGACGAGTCGCTCCACCTCGAGGACTTCGCCCGGGCATGCCTGGGCGAAGCGCTGCTGCTCGCCGAGCTCGCCGAACGACCGGCGCAGCTGCACAGCAGTCACTGACGCGACGAGCAGCTCTGCATGTCGTGGAGCCAGCTGGTGGGCTGGCCATCCTCGAGCACGCAGATGTCGCTGGCATCGGGGTAGTAGTGACGAGCGACAGCCTCGAACTGGGCCCGCATGGCGTCGCCGTGGCTCGTGCCGTTCGCGGGCGCCCGCAGGGTGTCGAAGTCGAGGATCAGCTCGGAGCCGTCGGTCTCGACGGAGCGCAGCCCTAGCTTGAGACCGGGATCGCGCCAGGCATCGGCCATGTGGGTGGGCGGTGGGCCGGCAAGTGCGTCCAAAGCCGCACTCAACTGCTCCTGCTGGTCCAGCTCGAGGACGTCGTCGCTGATCTGTAGCCAGCGCGGCTCGAGCACGTCCGCGACCTCCGGGGCGGCAAGGTCGGCATCGCTGGGGTAGAAGTAGCCCGCGATCCAGGTGCCCTCACCGAGCTCCTCCTGGGTGATGTCCATGTCGTCACGCGTCATCCAACGGTCGCTGACAGGTGGGCCATCCCCCTCCGGATCGGACGCGTCCTGGTCATCCAGCGAGCCGTCGACCTCCAGGGTCAGCTGGTCGACCTCTTCGCCCTCGGCGTCGTAGAGCACGATGGTGGTGTCGTGCTCGGGCGCCTCGTCGACGGCGATGACGAACACGCTGCCCGGCAGGCCGGGTGCCGCGAGGACCTCCACCGGCAGCTCCTCCTCACCGAGCTCCCAAGCGGCATGATCGACCTCGAGCGGCGTCCAGGCCGCCACGCCAGCGAGCGCTCGGTTCCTCGAATGCGTCCACAGCATCCGATCGGTCTCGAGGTGTCGCTCCAGCGACCCACAGCTCTCGGCGGTCAACAAGCGTTCGTCGTCACCGCCGAGGCGCAGCCCGACGCACACCTCACCACGTTCCGGCGTGGCATCACCGTCGGCGTTGGACGGAGCAGCGCTCACTCGGATGCGCCCCACGAACGGCACCCCGTCCGGCGTCTCGGCTTGGCCGAAGTCCTGGCCCCGGCCCCGCAACGGCTCCTGGTCCTCCGGCTCATCGACGACCTCGATGTCACCTTGACCCGGGGAGGCGAGCTGGCTGTACCCCATCCCCGCCACGACCAGCAGCACGAGCGCGCCCGTCACACCGGCGGCCTGCATCATCCGACGCTGGCGTCGGCCGCGTGCCCACATCCGTTCGAAGTCGGGCTCCCGCGACGGCCGTGGAGCTGCCTCGTGCAGCAGCTCGCGCATCTGCTCAGCCATGACGGCCCTCCTGTCCGTGCGTGACGGGATCCTCGCGCAGCGCGGCGATGGCCCGCTTGGCCAACGAGCGCACCGCGTTCTGCGACACCTCCATCTCGGTCGCGGTCGCCGCCACCGACCAGTCGAGGAAGTACCGCAGTACCAGCACCCGGCGCTGACGCTCCGGCAACCGCGCGACCGCACGGCGCACCGCATGCGAATCGGCGGCATCGCCCTCCGCGTCGGGGATCCGCCCTACCGTCGGGAGCCTGGCCCGAGCTCGACGCTCGGCCTGCCGCCGGCGCAGGTGGCTGTTGGCCAGGTTGCGTGCCACCCGCCACGTCCAGCCACCTGGTGACTCGAGCTGCGAGACCCGATCCCACCGGCGACACGCCCGCAACAAGGCCTCCTGCGCCAGCTCCTCGGCGACCGCCTCGTCGCCGACGTAGAGCCCCAGTGCGCCGACCAGGCGCGGGAACTCCTCTGCGCAGAACGCCACCGCGTCCGAGCCGCCGCGCCCCATCGCCACCTCCTACCAGCCCCCGCCAGCGCCCGCTGGACCGACCGCCCTACACACGCACGACGGCTCCACTGTGTGTCACGCCATCGTCCCAGACGGACGTGGATCGCACGCAGGTGCCTCGACACCGCGGCTCCGTCCGATGCGTGGGGCGCCGGGCCTGGAGGGTCACGTCCGTCAAGGCGGTGTCTGGGGAGCGCGAAGGCGGTGCCCGGTGGAGCTCCCGGTCCGTGAGCAGCGGTTGAGCCCCGACCCGTGGACCGGGCAACGGGCAACGGGGTGCCAGCCCACCGTCACCGCTGAGCTGTCGTCGCGCTCAGTGGGCGCCGATGACCTTGCCGTTGGTCGTGTGACCGCGGTGGGAACGGTCCTCATCGGCCTGGGTCGGGTGCGTCATCGCCGCCAGCCGGCGGATGAGCCGATCCTGGAGCGTGGGATGGGTCGTGCGACGCAGCCGGCGCATGCGCGCCTGGTGCTTCGCATCGGCGTGGTGGGAGCTGACCATCGCCTGGAGTGTGGCCTGGTCGTACATGGCCATCACCTTCCGTTGGTGTGCGGGTGAGCCCGGTGGGGGCTCACGGTGGGGTTGAGTCCGGTGGGGGCTCACGGCCGATGGGAGCGGATCCCACCGGGGCCGTGGCGGCGATCGATCGCCGGACCGGTTCCGTTCGATGGTTATCGTACAACAGGTGACGATGGTTGTCGAACGTTTCGATATAGGAAGTTCGTCACAATTCGCCCCAAGGTGAACAGAACCTGTCGACGAGCATCGGATGGTGACCGTTCGGACGGTAGAGCTGCTTCGGACGGGTCACGGTGGGTCGAGCCCGCGTCCGGCCACCGCTCCCGGCGAGGAGGCGCAGCGGACGTTCGGACGCCGAGCCCCGCGGCGCGGTACGGTCCACGCAGCGGGACGCACGCTCACCGATGTCTGGTCACGGTCGAACGGCGACGGGATGCACGTATGAGGATGGTCGACCTCAGACCGAGCTCCTCGCCATCGGCGCTGACCCTGGACGTCGAGGCCTCCGCCGGTGCGGAGCTGCTGCGCCTGATCGGGGTGCTGGTCGATCTCGACGGCAGCGAGGGCTACGACGTCGGCCCGGATCGGATCGAGCAGCTGCGGCAGCGCCTGCCCGAGGGGGTGCTCGACCAGCTGACGACGTTGGACGTCGTCGACAACTCCTTCCACGTGCTCAGCCTGCTCGCCGCCGACCTGCCCGTGCCCTGCGGTGTCGACGAGCTGCTCGGCGTGCTCGACGCCGACCCTGGCATCGCCTGGCGGCTGCTGCTCGGCCACCACGCGGGCGGCCACGAGCACGGCGACCACGACCTCGCCGAGCGCATCACCGACGGCGATCCGGATGCCATCGCCACCGTCAGCGCCTGGGACGTCGCCATCGACGAGCCGCTCGGCCGGCTGCTGGCCGTCACCCCCGAGGCCCACGGCGCCGAGCTCACCGCGGCCATCCGCGCGGTGCGTCCGCTGTGGGACGAGCTCGAGCGCGAGGCCATGAGCGCGATCGCCCGCGACGTCGCCTACCGCCGGGCCCAGGTCGAGGAGGGTCGCGACGTCGCCAGCATCGTGCTGGAAGCCACCAACGGCTACGAGCTCGCGCCCGCCCCCAGCGTGCGGCGTGTGCTGTTGCTGCCGAGCTACTGGATCCGGCCGTGGATCGTGATCGGCTCGCGCCACGACGCCGAGGTGATCACCACCGTCGTCGCCGACCAGTTCGTCTCACTGCCGTCCGAGGCACCCTCTCCCGCCCTGCTGCGGCTGTTCAAGGCGCTCGGCGACGAAGGGCGGCTCAAGCTGCTGCGTCGGATGTCGACCGGCCCGATCAGCCTGGGTGAGGCCACCGCCGAGCTCGACGTCGCCAAGGCCACCGCCCACCACCACCTCTCGATCCTGCGCCAGGCGGGGCTGGTCGCCACCCGGGGCGAGGGCCGCAACTCGCGCTACAGCCTGCGCGAGGATCCCGCCGAGGCCGCCCGCGAGGCGCTCACCGGCTACATCCGCCCCAACGGCTGACCGCGACAGCCCGACCAAGTAGCCTCGCCGCCGCGCGACGGCGCGGGGGTCGCAACGCCCCGTGCCGAGCGTGCAGGGAGGTGTCAGGACGCCTGGTGGGTCCCGCGGCCTTCAAAGCCGACGAGGGGCGGCACCACCGCCCCTGGCGGGTTCGATTCCCGTCCACCTCCGCTGACCGTATGCACGGCCGCATCACGGTCGTGCCACGGCGCACCACCCGCGTGCCGCGTCGCAGTAGCGTTGCGCGTCCGCTCTGCGACCGAGCACCTTGAGGGAGCCGCGCCATCGTCAGCCACGACCACCTCCATCCCCGCGACCTGAACGGAAGCGACCTCAACGGCAGCGACCTCAACGGCAGCGACCCCGACCTCGACCCGGCCCACCGCGAGCTGCTGACCGAGGTCGCCACGTTCAGCGGCGAGCTGCTCGACGCCGCCGACCGGGGGCTGGACCTGCGCGAGGTGACCGCCCACCTCGATCCCGACCCGGTGCGCTACTTCTTCGTCGACGAGGGCGGCGGCAGCATCCCCACGCGCCTGAGCCGGGCCCGGCGCTGCTCGCCGAGGCGCCGCCGCTGCCCGGTCACATCCGCCACCCGGTGCGGCGCGTCGGTGGGCGGGCAGCAGCCAGCCGACCCGCGGTGGCCGCAGCACCCGACGGCCGGCAGCTGCTGGCCTGGATCGACTGGGACGCCGAGCAGGGCGAGCGCGTCGTGGCCACCGTGCGACGCACAGATGGCGGCGTCCTGCACCCGGCCGAGCCGCTGGTCGACGCCCCGGGGGACGTGTTCCGACCACGCGCGCTGTTCGACGCCGCCGGTCATGCCTGGGTGGTCTACGCCCGCTCGATCGAGGGCGTCGCCACCGAGG
>JBKGZF010000033.1:0-11986 GCA_046545715.1 Nitriliruptoraceae bacterium
GGTGAGGTGGATCATCGCGGTCGCCCAGTCGAACCGGACGCGATCGTCGCCGGCCAACCGGAGCAGGCGGTCGAAGATCCCGGCGTAGAGCCGGTCGACGGCGTCGTCGAGCCGCTGGACCTCCTCGGCGACGTCATCGCCCTCGAGGAAGGCCTCCACCGCACGAGCGGCGACCTGCCGCGAGTACGCGCCCATCTCCAGCAGCTGTTGGACGACGTCATCGTCACCACGGGCATCGCCAGCCCGCTGGACCGTGCGAACCATGCCCACGCCGAGCTCGATCATGCGCTCGAGGTGGAGGCTGGCGTGCAGCAGGCCGGTGAGCGCACGAAGCTGCGCACCGACCGGATGGTGCAGGGCGATGATCGCCAGGACACCGTTCTGGATGTGGACGTAGCTGGGGTCGTTCTCGGCGGCCAGGATCGCCGCGTCGGCATCGGATCCGTCGAGGCCGGTCTCCAGGCCCTCGAGCGCAAGGGCGACGCAGCCCTCGGCACGTTCGGCCATGCCGGCGAGCCGCGTGCGCAGCTCCCCGGTCTGCCGGGCGAGCTCGTCAGGGTCGTTGGACACGATGAACCTCCGCGAGCACTCTAACCGCACACACAGGGATGGGCGCATGCCGAAGTTGCTGCTCGTCGAGGACGAGCGTTCCATCGCCGAGGGGCTGGCGATCACCCTCGAGGCCGAGGGTTTCTCGATCACCTGGGTCAAGGACGGCCTGGAGGCGATCCCGACCTGGGAGCGCGTCCGGCCCGATCTAGTGGTCCTCGACCTGATGCTGCCTGGCATGTCCGGGGCGGACATCTGCCGGGCGCTGCGTAGCCGTTCGGACGTGCCGATCGTGATGCTCACCGCACGTGATGCCGAGGTCGACCGGGTGGTGGGGCTCGAGCTCGGCGCGGACGACTACGTGACCAAGCCGTTCTCCACGCGCGAGCTGGTCGCGCGGATCCGGGCGATCCTGCGTCGGGCGCCGCTGACCACCACCGGTGACGAGGCGGCGCCGGTGGAGGTCGGCGGGGTGCGGCTCGACCGTGCACGCCACGAGGTCCAGGTCGAGGGGACGCTGGTCGAGCTGCCACCCAAGGAGTTCGAGCTGTTGGCCTACCTCATGGAACATGCGGGGCGGGTGCTCACGCGGGGTCAGCTCATCGACGAGGTCTGGGGCAGCGACTACGTGGGTGACACCAAGACCCTGGACGTGCACATCCGACGGCTGCGCACGCGCATCGAGGACGATCCCACCCAGCCCCGCTACATCCAGACCGTCCGGGGTGTCGGCTACCGCTTCCTGGACGCCTGAGCGTGCGTGCGGCGATCACGAGCCTGACGGTCGGCCTGGCCGGAATCGGTGTGCTGTCGACGGGCTCGACGGTGGCCGCGCTGATCACCGTGGTGCTGCTGGCTCTGCTCGCCGGCGTCCTGGTCGACCGGTTCGACCGGCGACGCCTCGACCAGGCGATCGCGCGTGTCCGTGCGTGGCAGGGGCAGGAGGGGGCGGCCGGAGGAACGGAACCCTCCGCACGGTCGGCGTCGGCCGCCTGGAGCCGCCTCTACGCCGCGGTCGACGAGCTGGGCGAGGCGTACCGCCATCGCGGGGACGAGCTCGAACGTGCTCGCCCATGGCGGGGCGAGCTCGTCACCTCGCTGGTCCAACCGGCGCTGCTCTTCGATGACAGCGGCCACCTGCTCGAGGCCAACCACGAGGCCCGTCGCCTGCTGGACATACCCACCGACGTGCAGCAGCCGACGGTGCTGCGCGCTCTCGGTAGCGCGGCGCTCGCTGAGACGGTCGCGGAGGCGCGACAGAGCGGATCGCCGGTCACCGTCGACGTCGAGCACGGCGACCACGACCTGCGTGCCGTTGCCTCCCGGATCGGTAGCGAGACGCTGTTGGTGATCACCGACCGCACGCGCGAGCGACGCGTCGAGGAGCTGCGGCGCAACTTCGTCGTCAACGCCTCGCACGAGCTCAAGACGCCGGTCACCAGCATCCAGACCCTCGCCGAGGCGCTTGAGGTGGCCGCCCGCGACGGTTCCGATCGCACCGTCCCGCTGGTCAACCGCCTGGGCAAGGAGGCCGAGCGACTGGCCCGGCTGGTGCGTGACCTGCTCGACCTGCGCCGGCTCGAGGACCGTGAGCCCATGGAGGACACGGTGGTCGACCTCGCCGAGCTGTGCCGGATCACCGTCGCCGAGCTGCTGCCGCGTGCCGAGCAGCGCGGCGTCACCGTCGAGCTCGAAGCACCGGACCGGGCGGTCGTCCATGGTACGGCCGGTGACCTCGAGACGATCGTGAAGAACCTCATCTCCAACGCGCTGCAGTACAACCGCGACGGCGGCTCGATCGACGTCCGGATCGAGTCCCGGGACGACAGCCAGGTGCTGAGCGTCACCGACACCGGCATCGGCATCCCCCAGCAGGACCTCACCCGGATCTTCGAGCGCTTCTACCGGGTCGATGCGGCCCGCTCTCGTGAGACCGGCGGCACCGGTCTTGGTCTGTCGATCGTGCGTCATGCCGTGCAGCGACACGGTGGCAGCATCCGCGTCGAGAGCCTGCTCGGCGAGGGCACGACCTTCACGGTGACCCTGCCGGTCGAGCCTTCCGAGGAGCCAACGGCGTCTTAAGTCCCACCGGCGTCCGTGACCCGTCGCCGGCCGGTTACCGTACGGGTCGCCGACCAAGGATCAGCGGTGATCGTGCGCAAGACCGCCAAGGAGATCGAGCGCCTCCGCCACGCCGGGAAGGTGGTGGCCGAGGCGCATGAGCGCATGCGCGCCGCCGCCGACGTCGGCGTCACCATGCGCGAGCTCGATGCGATCACCCGGCAGGTGATCAGCGAGCACGGTGCCACCTCGGCGTTCCTCGGCTACCAGCCGCACTTCGCGCCAACGCCGTTCCCCGGGGTGATCTGCGCATCGGTGAACGACGTGGTGGTGCACGGCTTCCCCGACGACCGTCCGCTCGAGGACGGGGATCTGGTCAGCATCGACGTCGGCATCATCGTCGACGGCTGGGTCGGTGATGCCGCGGTGAGCTTCATCGTCGGCGAGCCGCGACCTCAGGACGCGGCGCTGGTCGACCACACCTGGGAGGCGCTCCACGCCGGGATCGCTGCTGCCGAGCCGGGCAACCGTCTCGGTGACGTCGGCTACGCCATCCAGCAGGTGGCCGAGCGTCACGGCTACGGCATCCCCGAGGGCTGGGGCGGCCACGGCGTCGGACGCGAGATGCACGAGGACCCCTCGGTGCCCAACGTCGGGCAGCCCGGGCGTGGGCTCAAGCTCAAGCCGGGCCTGGTCATCGCGATCGAGCCGATGTTCATGGCCGGCGGGCGCACCGACTACCGGATCGACGACGACGGCTGGACCGTGCGCACCTCCGACGGCAGCCGTGCGGCCCACACCGAGCACACCATCGCCATCACCGCCGACGGCCCGCAGATCCTCACCCGTCCGTGAACGGCCGCCCCGACCGGTCAACGCGGGTTCCTCGGCCCGGTGACCGGGTCGATCGGACGCGATGCTCACAGGGCTAACCTGCGGCGTCCATGACCACGATCCCGGCTGACCTCACGCGCGACCGCGGCAAGACGCTGCGTGCACCGGTGATCCTCGACGTGCTCGCCGAGGAGCTGCCAGCGGCCTCGATCGCGCTGGAGTTCGACGACCGGTTCCAGCTGCTGGTGGCCACGGTGCTCTCCGCGCAGTCGACCGACGTCAAGGTCAACCAGGTCACGCGACGGCTGTTCGCCGAGCTGCCCGACCCGGCGGCGATGGCTGCCGCTCCCGTCGAGCGGATCGAGGAGCTGATCGGCTCGCTGGGGCTGTTCCGCCAGAAGGCGAAGAACCTCAAGGCCATCGCCGCGCTGCTGCTCGAGCACCATCACGGCGAGGTCCCCTGCGAGATGGAGGCACTGCTCGCGCTGCCCGGGGTCGCGCGCAAGACCGCCAACGTGGTGCTGTCCAACGGCTGCGGGGTGAACGAGGGCATCGTGGTCGACACCCACGTGATGCGGCTGGCACGCCGCCTCAAGTTCACCCGCGAGACGGATCCGGTGCGCATCGAGCGGGACCTGATGCGGCTGTTCCCCCGTGAACGGTGGCTGGAGGTCTCCGACCTGCTGATCCACCACGGTCGCCGCACCTGCGATGCCCGCCGGCCGCGCTGCGAGGACTGCCCCATCGAGCCGCTGTGCCCGTCATCGCAGGAGGCCGGCTGCACCGACAAGCGGTAGTCGCGGGGACCTGGACCGACACGTCCCAGGGTGTGTGCGTCGGTGGGTCAGCGCCGCCGAGCGAGCCGCACCCAGACCATGGCGGCGATGGCGAGGACCGCGAGCACGGCCGCGACGACGGCCTGGATGCGGTGCAGCGGCGGCGCCACCGCGACGCCGTCGGCGCGTACCTCGAGCTCGTCGGCGCGCAGCGTGAGCCCACCACCGTCGGCGGGATCGGTGCGGTGGATCGTGCCGCGCAGTTCGACCACGTCGCCGCGATGGGCGGAGCGGCCGAAGCTCTCCACCCGCTCGTGCAGGCCGTCGGGCAGCCACACCGACAGCCCCGTGTTGAAGCCGGCGTGCTCGCGATGGCCGATGAGGGGGCCGACCTCGAGCGCGTAGGCGTCGTCGTTGACCTGCAGCCATGCGCCGCCGTCACGGGGCAGCAGCTCACCGATCGCCTCGCCCACGTAGGTGACCTCCGCGCCGTCGAACGCTCCCGGGCAGCGGTGGACCTGGGCGGAGCTGACCCGACCGTGACGCGGGAAGCGCTCGCGCAGCTCGTCGGCGAGGTCGTCGTCGGTGCCACGCACGCAGGTACGGGTCTCCTCCAGCGCCAGCGGCGGCAGGTCCTCGACCGGCATGCCCCGCTGCTGAGGTGGTGCGAGTTGGGGGTGGAGCGCCTCGAGCCAGGTCACCCCGGCCACGATCAGCGCCAGCGATACGACGGGGACCAGCAACAGCCAGCGGGTCGGCCGGCGCCGTCGGTGGTGCCCGGCGCCACGGTCCCTGGGTGGGTGGGCGTCGCGAGGGGGGTGGGTGTCGCTCATGCCGACGCCCGCCCACGCGACAGCGAGAACAGGTAGCCCAGCAGCGCGAACACCGCCACGTACTCCAGCCGGCCGAGCCACATCATCGCCGTGAACACCGCCATCAGCCCGTTCGGCATCCCCGGCGAGACCACCCCGATCGAGATGCCGATGTTGGAGCCGACCGACACCGACTCGAACAGCATCTCGACCACCTCGAACTCGCCGTAGAGCAGGCCGACGGTCATGCCGAGCAGGTAGGTGGCGGTGAACAGCAGCAGCACCGTCGTCGCGGCCCGCGAGGTGTCATCGCGCAGGATCCGTCGTTTGCCACCGGCGTGGTAGGAGGTGACCACCAGCGCCGACTCGGGCAGCAGCACCCGACGGATGTCGTGGACCAGGGTCTTGAACGCGATGCCGACGCGGATCGCCTTGATGCCGCCGGAGGTCGAGGAGGCCATCCCGCCGATCGCCATCGCACCGACGATCGCTGCGGGCGCGAGCACCCCCCAGTCGGTGAGGTAGAGGTCGCCCACGTTGACCTGGTGCCCGGTGCTCGAGACCGCCGAGACCAGCGTGAACAGCCCCTTGCGGACCAGGGCCGGGACCGAGTCGTAGGTCCCCGCGGCGAGCAGGCCGTAGCCGACCATCAGGAAGAGCACGGTGGTGGTCACCGCGAGGGTGCGGGTCTCGAGGTGGCGCAGCACCTCGCGCGGCTGGCGGTTCCACAGCGCGAAGTGCAGACCGAACGACAGCGTCCCGGCCGTCATGATCAGCATCACGATCGCCTCGACCGAGAACGCGTGGTAGTAGATCATCGAGGCCTGGGTGACCGAGAAGCCGCCGGTGTCGAACGAGCCGAAGAACAGGTTGATCGCGTGGTAGAAGGCCCGTCCCGGGGTGAAGCCCGTGGCCCACAGCGCGACGAACAGCGCCAGGGTGCCCAGGACCAGGAAGGTGCCGGCGACCAGGAAGATGAACCGCGCGGTGCGGATGAAGTTGGGCAGGATGCGTTCGTCGCGCGCCTCGGAGACGTAGAGCGTGGCGATCCGGGCCCCACCTGCGGCGAACAGCGAAAGCACGACGATGACGATGCCCTGTCCGCCGGCGAACTGCAGCAGGTGGCGGTAGAGGTTGATCGACACCGAGGTGTGGTCGAGGTCGTGGATCACCGACATGCCGGTGGTGGTCAGCGCCGACATGGTCTCGAAGAGCGCCGCGAGCGGATCGCCGAAGCGCCCGGACAGGTACAGCGGGATGGCGGCGAAGACCGCGCCCACCAGCCAGGCGAGCGCGACGATCACCATCCCGTGCGCCCAGGTGAGGGGCCGGCGGGTGCTCAGCCGGATCTCGCTGATCGCGCCGATGAGCACGCACAGGCTCGCCCCGATCACGAACGCCGAGGCCGAGTTCCACTCCGCGCGCAGCAGCGCTATCGCCGTCGGGACCAGCTGGACCAGCCCGAGCCCGAGCAGGACCTTGCCGAGGTAGTAGCCGATCAGCTCGATGTCGTCGGCCCCGGGCTTGAGCAGCACGCTCATGGCACCAGCACCACCAGCAGGGCGGCGAGCGCGGTGCCGACGACGATGACGCCGAGCCCGATCAGGGCGACACCCAGCACGCCCCGGATCGGGTCGTGCCAGCTCCAGCGGCGGTGCTCCTGGCGTGTCATGCGCTACCCAGCAGCACGTGGGTCAGCCGCTCCTCGAGCTCCGGAGTGGTCAGCGCCACCACCTCGTCGCCTGGCTCGATGCGCGTGGCGCCGTGGGGGATCAGCGTGTCGGCTCCACGGAACACCGCGACGACCACCGACTGCTGGGGCAGGTCGAGCTCGGCGAGGGTGCGCGACCGCGGTGCGTGCGGGCCATCGGGGATGCGCAGCTCCACCAGCTGGACCCGACCGCCCTTGAGGCTGGTGAGGTGGATCAGCTCACCGACGGAGAACTCGTTCTCCAGCAGCTCGGAGATCAGCCGGGTGGAGGACACCGGCTCGATGCCGAGCTTCTCGAAGATCTCGACGTTCTTGGGCGTGTTCACCCGGCTGATGGCGCGTGGCACCCCGAACTCGATCGTGGCCAGCTGGCAGGCGACGAGGTTGACGTCATCCTCGTGGGTGGTGGCGACGAAGACGTCAGCACGGTCGACATGGGCCTGCTCCTGGTAGCGCACGTCGCAGGCGTCTCCCTCGATCACCAGCAGGTCAGTCTGCATGACCAGCTGCTCGCAGCGGTCGGGGACCGTTTCGATCACCGTGACCTCGTGGCGCTTGTCGATCAGGTCCTGGGCGATGTAGCGCCCGATGCGGCCGCCACCGAGGATCGCGACGTACATGGTCAGCCCTCCCGCAGGCGCGCGGCGGTCAGCGGATCGCGGACCAGGGGCCCGATCTGGCGGGTGGCCTGGGGCTTGAGGGCGGCGGTGACCACGTCGTCGCGCTCGAGACGGTCGGTGTGGTGGGGGATGAACACCCGGGCGCCGCGCCGCACCGCGGCGATGCGCAGCTGGCCGTCGAGCTCGAACTCCTCGACGGTCATGGCGTGGCCACCGGTGTCGATCACCAGGTCGACCATCGCGACGTCCGACTCGGGGAAGTGCACGTGCAGCGGGTGGCTGCCCTCCCGGAACTCGTTGAGGAAGAGCTTGGCCAGGGTGACCGTCGACGAGACGTACCGCACGCCGAGCTTGCGGTAGACCTCCTCGCGTCCCGGGTTGAACAGCCGCGCGATCGTGCGTGGCACGTCGTAGAGGTGGGTGGCGATCTCCACCGCCATGAGGTTGGCGTTGTCGGAGCGGGTGACCGCGAGCAGGCCGTCGGCTCGCCGGATGCCGGCCTGCTCGAGGACGTCGCGGTCGGTGGCGTCGCCGACCAGCGCCTCGCCGTTGAAGCCGGAGCCGAGCGTGTCGAAGGCGCGGTGGTCGACGTCGAGGATCACGACGTCGGTGTCGGCGTCCGCCGAGAGCTGCTGGGCGATCTCGGCACCCAGCTGCCCGCAGCCACCGATGATGATGTGCATCGCCTGCCTCGCCGCGACGGGTGGGACGTGTGGGCTCGAGCGTGCCGGCCAGGGCCGGTCGCCGAGGGCCACCCGGCGCGCAGCGGCCCGGTCCGCTCGGGCCCGGGCCGTGTCCAGTATGCCGCACCCGGTGGGCGTGGTGTGGCACCTCGATACGCTGGCGGCATGATCCCTGACTCCCTGCTCCTGGCCGCCCCGCGCGGGTTCTGCGCCGGTGTCGACCGTGCCGTGCTGATCGTCGAGAAGGCGCTCGAGGCCTACGGCGCCCCGGTGTACGTGCGCCACGAGATCGTGCACAACCGCCACGTCGTCGAGGCGCTGCGGCGCAAGGGCGCGATCTTCGTCGAGGACGAGACCGAGGTCCCGCCGGACGCCGTCGTGGTGTTCTCCGCTCACGGCTCGCCACCGCAGGCCTTTGCCAACTCCGAGCAGCTCAGTCACACCGTGGTCGACGCCACCTGTCCGCTGGTCACCAAGGTCCACCAGGAGGCCCGTCGCTACGCACGCGACGAGCTCGACATCGTCATGATCGGCCACCAGGGGCACCAGGAGGTGATCGGCACCACCGGACAGGCACCGGAGCGCATCCGGCTGGTGGAGACACCACAGGATGTCGACGAGCTCGACCTCGATGGCTCGGCGGTGACCTACATCACCCAGACCACCTTGTCCATGGACGAGACCGCCGACGTCGTCGAGCGGCTCAACCAGCGCTTCCCCGGCCTGCGCCAGCCCAAGAGCGACGACATCTGCTACGCCACCCAGAACCGGCAGGACGCGGTCAAGGAGCTCGCCCAGCACTGCGACCTGGTGCTGGTGGTCGGCTCGCAGACCTCCTCCAACAGCCGGCGGCTCGTCGAGGTGTCGCAGGACCGCTCGGTGCCGGCTCACCTGATCGACGACGCGAGCGAGATCGACGAGGCCTGGCTCGACGGCGTGCGCACGGTCGGGCTGACCTCGGGGGCCTCGGCACCCGAGAGCCTGGTCGAGCAGGTCATCGACTGGTTCGTCGAGCGTGGCACCAGCCACGTGGACACCGTCACCGTGGTCGACGAGGACGTCGAGTTCTCCATGCCCGGCAACCTCAAGCGCCGGCTGGAGCAGGCGCAGGCCTGAGGCTCAGCGGACCTCGGGCGCCTCGGCGAGGTCGTGGTCCTCGTGCTCGCGTGCCGCGAGGTAGGCCTGCCACAGCGGTGTGGCGAGCAGCTCGCTGCGCCAGTGGTTCAGCCCCGCGAGCGAGCACAGCTCGGCGGCGTCGGCGGGGTCGCCGGTGACCGCGCGCCACAGCGGGCGTGCCGGGGCGAGCACGCCCGGATCGAGGCTGAGGTCCTCGGCGAGCTCGGCGCGCCGTCGGCGCAGCGCGTCGTAGACGTCGCGGTCGTCGCGCCGGGGTGGCCGTGCGCGCGCCGAGCGCTCTGGGTCACGCCCCAGGCCGCGCTGCACGGCGGCGAGCAGGTCCTCGGCGTGCTGGCGCAGCAGCGAGCGACGGCGCGGGCTGCGGCGCACGAGCTGGGCCTCGGTGCGGGGTGGATCGGTGGCCAGGTCACGCAGCACGTCGTCGTGGAGCAGTCGGTTGGGGGCGATGTCGTGCTCGCGGGCGAGCCGCTCGCGCTCCTCCCAGACCGTGCGCAGCACGGTGCGCTGCTCAGGGGGCAGCGAGGTGGCGCCCTTGACCCGGGTCCAGTCGCGCTGATCCTCGTGCGCGCCGGCCATCACCGCAGCCAGGTCCTCGTCGTACCAGGCCCGTCGCCCCGTGGCCTCGAGGCGCTCGGCGAGCTGCGACCACAGGTGGGGCAGGTGGACCACGTCGCCGGCGGCGTAGGCGGCCATCCCGGCCGTCAGTGGGCGTGCCTCCCAGTCCGCGCGCTGGTAGCTGCCCTTGTCGTCGTCGAGCTCGACGTCGAGCAGCTGCGAGAGCAGCGAGGCGAGGCCGGTGGGCAGCCCGAGGATCGCCGCGGCGACGGCGGTGTCGGCCACCTGGGGCGGTTCCACGCCCTTCGACGCCAGCGGCGCGAGGTCGTTCTCCATCGCGTGGAAGACCGCCGTCCGGTCGGAGGCCAGGAAGCGATCCAGCGCGTCGAGCTCCTCGAGCGTGGTCGCGTCCAGCAGCACGCAGCGGCCGGGGACACCGATCTGGACCAGTGCGGCGCGGCGGAAGTAGTGGTCGGCGTCGGCGCGCTCGACGTCGATGCCGACGACGGGCTCGTCGACGGTCGCAAGCGCGGTGGCCACGTCCGCGGCTGCGTCGACGAAGGTCGTGTTGACCGTCTGCGACGGCTCGCTCATAGGCTCCCCTCGGTCGGCGCCGAGGCTATCCCCCGGTGCCACCGCACCGTCGGGCCGCGGTTCGCGCGGCCACCCCCTCACCGCACCCCCTTCACCACACCCCCTTCACCACACCGGAGTCGAGTCACCGTGGTCCCAGAAGATCCGACGCTGCTGTGCGTCCATCCTCACCCCGACGACGAGTCGATCGCCTGTGGCGGGGTGCTCGCGCGCGCCGCCGACCGGGGGGTGCGCACGGTCGTGGTGACCTGCACCGATGGTGAGGAGGGTGACAACCTCGCCGGGATCGACCTCGGCGATCGGGACCTGGTCGATCACCGCCGGCAGGAGCTCGCCGATGCGCTCGCCGCGCTCGGGGTCGCATCGCATCACCGCCTGGGCTACCGCGACAGCGGGATGGCCGGTGAGCCCACCAACGACCACCCCGACAGCCTCCACCGCGCCGATCTCGAGGAGGCGGCGACCGTGCTGGCCGCGATCCTGCGCGAGGAGCGACCGGACGTGGTGGTCAGCGACGATGCGGACGGGTCCTACGGCCACCCCGATCACGTCAAGGCCCACCACGTGACCGTGCGCGCGGTCGAGCTGGCGGCCGACCCGGATGCCGAGGTGCCCGGAGAGCCGTGGCAGGTGGCCAAGCGCTACGTGCACACCTTCGCCAAGGGCCGCATCGTCGCGACCCATCAACGGCTGCTCGAGGCCGGGCTCGCCTCCCCCTTCGGCGAGGACCAGCTCACCGGTCCCGAGCAGGTCCCGTTCGGCACCCCCGACGAGCAGGTCACCACGGTCGTGGACGTCCACGCCTGGCTCGATCGCAAGCGGGCCGCCATGGCCGCCCACCGCAGCCAGCTCAGCGAGGACTCGTTCTTCCTGAACACCCCACCGGAGCTAGAGGACGAACTGTTCACCACCGAACAGTTCGTGCTCGAGGCCGGTCCGCTCGGCCCGACGGGTGAGGATGGGCGTGAGCACGACCTGTTCGCCGGGCTGACGGCGACCGGGTCGGCGGTGGATCCGAGGTCGTTCAAGGCGGCCCTCGGCGGCTTCGTCACCGGTGTGACCGTGATGACCACGTTGGTGGACGGCGAGCCGCACGGCATGACGGCCAACGCGGTGACCTCGGTGTCGCTGGACCCGCCGCTGGTGCTGGTGTGCGTCGGTCGGAAGGCGGAGATGGCCGCACGGGTGGAGCGGGCGCAGGTGTTCGCGCTGAGCGTCCTGGCCCGCGACCAGCGCGGTCTCGCCGACCACTTCGCCGTCGCCGAGCGCGGTCTCGGTCACGAGGAGTTCGACGGGGTGAGCTGGTACACCGCGGCGACGGGATCACCCGTGCTCGCCGACGCGGTGTCGTTCGTCGACTGCCGGGTGCACCGGCTGGTGGACGGCGGTGACCACGTCATCGTGATCGGTGAGGTGCAGACGTTGGACGCGACCGACCGCGAGCCGCTCGCCTACCACCGCGGCCGCTACGGCGGGTTCCTGCCCGCGCCGGAGGGCAGCGGCTGAGGGCAGCGGAGCTAGGAGGGGTCGAGGTGGAGCGCTGGAGTCTGGCGATCGAGACCGGGTCGCGCCGGGTCACCGACGTGACCGCCGAGGTGGCGCGTGGCGTGGCCGAGGCGGGCGGCGACGGGCTGTTGCACCTGTTCCTGCCCCA
>JBKGZF010000034.1:0-11629 GCA_046545715.1 Nitriliruptoraceae bacterium
TCGATGGCACCGCGACCGTCCGGGCACCGTTAGGGTTCGCGCCCGCATGCGGCGCGGAGGTCACCATGACGGTGCACGTGGAGCGGACGGGGCCGGTCGGCGTCATCACCCTCGACCGTCCGCGGCGACGCAACGCGGTCGACCGTCCGACCGCGGACGCACTCGCTGCAGCCGTCAGCAGCCTCGACGGCGACGCTGAGCTCGCCGCCATCGTGCTCACCGGTGCGGGCGGGACCTTCTGCTCGGGCGCCGACCTCCACGCCCTCGACGACCCCGACCGCCGCAACCGGCTGTCCGCCACCCTCGACGGGCCGATGGGGCCCACCCGCACCGCGCCCCGCCTGCCCGTGATCGCGGCGGTCGAGGGGCACGCGGTCGCCGGTGGGCTCGAGCTCGCGCTCTGGGCGGACCTGCGCGTGGTCTCATCCACGGCGGTGTTCGCGGTCTCCTGCCGCCGGGTCGGCGTCCCCCTCGTCGACGGCGGCACGGTCCGCCTCCCGCGGATCGTGGGCCAGGGCATCGCGCTGGACCTGATCCTCACCGGCCGTGAGGTGGATGCTGATGAGGCGATGAGGATCGGCCTGGCCAACCGCCTGGTGGCCGCGGGAACCGCACGCGAGCACGCCGTCGACCTCGGCCGGAGGTTGGCCACCTTCCCACGGACGACGATGCTCTGCGATCTCGCAGCGGCCAGGGAGGCCTTCGACCGACCGCTTGGCTCGGCGCTGCTCGCCGAGCACGAGCACGGCATGGAGGCGATCGGTGTGGGCAGCCCCGACGCCGGCGTCGCCGCGTTCCGATCCGGGGCTGGCCGTGGCCACGCCGGCATCGACCTCGGTGTGCCCGATGCCGACCCATCCGGTGGACCGTGATCCGGACGCTGCGCCCTATCCTCTGCCGCCCACGGCCGGACATGGCCGGCTCCCACCCGTCATCCCCGAGGCAGCATGTCCCCCGCAACGGTCCGTGAGAACCTCACCGACGACGAGGCGACCGAGCGCTCCCGGCGGCTGTACGTCAGCCGTACCCGGGTCCACCTCGATCTGACCGGCGGCGAGGAACGCTTCGAGTCGACCGCCGAGCTCGACTTCGGTGTCGAGGAGGCCGGGTCCACCTTCGTCGACTGCACGGCAGCCGAGATCCACCGCATCGAGCTCGATGGTGACGAGCTCCCCTTGGACGTGGCCGAGCCGACGCGCATCCACCTGCCGTCGCTCGCCCCCGGAGAGCACCACCTGCGAGTGCAGGCCTCGATGGAGTACCAGCACGAGGGCAACGGGCTGCATCGGTTCGTCGATCCCGTAGACGAGCGGGTCTACCTCCACAGCCAGTTCCAGCCGTTCGATGCACATCTGGTCTACGCCTGCTTCGACCAGCCGGACCTCAAGACGGTCTTCGAGCTCTCGGTCGACGCACCTGCGGACTGGATCGTGGTCTCCAACGCGGAACCGACCAGCCAACCGCCTCCCGAGGCGGCGGGACGCTGGATGTTCGCTGCGATCGGGCCGATCAGCCCCTACATCACCGCCGTCGTCGCCGGCGCCTACGTCAGCCGCTTCGAGCGCTACGAGCGTGCCGACGGCACCGGCATCGACCTCGGCTTCCACGTCCGCCGCTCCCTGGCGGAGCATCTCGACGTCGAGGAACTGGCGCAGGTGACCCGGCAAGGGTTCGACGCTTTCGAGCACCACTTCGGCCAGCACTACCCCTTCGGCGAGCGCTACGACCAGCTGTTCGTTCCCGAGTTCTCGGCGGGGGCGATGGAGAACCCCGGGTGTGTGACCTTCACCGAGGCCTACGTGTTCCGCTCGAAGGTCACCGACGCGATCCGTGAGCGGCGCGCGGAGACGATCCTCCACGAGATGGCCCACATGTGGTTCGGCGACCTGGTGACGATGCGGTGGTGGGACGACCTGTGGCTCAACGAGTCGTTCGCCACCTTCATGGCCGCGTTGGTCCAGGCCTCGGCGACCCGGTGGAGGGACGCCTGGGTGACCTTCCTCGACGCGGAGAAGGCCTGGGCGAAGTACCAGGACCAGCTGCCCTCGACCCATCCCGTGGCCGATGCGATGCCGGACGTCGAGAGCGTGCACCAGAACTTCGACGGCATCACCTATGCCAAGGGCGCCTCGGTACTGCGCCAGTTGGTGGCCTGGGTGGGTCAGGAGGCCTTCCTCGCCGGCTGCCGTGACTACTTCGCCCGCCACGCCTGGGGCAACACGACCCTCGCCGACTTCCTCGCCGCGCTCGAGCGCAGCAGCGGGCGTGAGCTGGCTGGTTGGCGTGACGAGTGGCTGCTCACCACCGGTGTCAACCGCCTGAGCGTGGAGGTTGACCTCGCTGCCGATGGCACCTACGAGCGCGTCGAGCTCGTCCAGTCCTCGCCGTCGCCGGCCTGGGCCGAGCTGCCCGGTGTCGACCCCGGTCCGATGCCGTTGCGCCGCCACCGGGTCGCGGTCGGCTGTTACCGCCGTACCGAACGGGGCATGGTCCGCGATCAGCGCGTGGAACTGGACGTGATCGGCGAGCGCACCGAGATCGAGGACCTGCGCGGGGTGGCAGCGACCGAGGTGCTGCTGGTCAACGACGACGATCTCACCTACGCCAAGCTCGCCCTGGACGCGGCGAGCATGGAGGTGGTCGCCGACGAACTCGCGTCCTTCGGCGATCCGCTCGCCCGCGCTCAGCTGTGGTCGGCGACCTGGGACATGGTCCGCGACGCGGAGCTGCCGGCACGCCGTTTCGTCGAGCTGGTGGTCAGAAACGTCGCGGCCGAGCCCGAGGTCGGCGTCCTCCAGCGACTCCTACAGCGGGCGGTCGCCGCGGTCGAGCGCTATGGCGATCCGCGGGGCGTCACCGACAGGCTGGCCGAGCTCGCCGCCGCCGCACGCGTGCAGATGGACCAGGCCCGTCCGGGCAGCGACCACCAACTCGCCTGGGTGCGACACTGGGCGACCGTCGCCCGAGCCGACGAGGATCAGCTCGATGACCTGCTACGCCTGCTCGAGGGTGAGCTCACCCTCCCCGGCCTCGAGGTCGACACCGACCTGCGCTGGCACCTGTTGATCCAGCTCGCCAGAGCCGGTGCCTGCGACGACGCTCGCATCACTAAGGAGCTCGAGCGCGATCCCACCGACCTCGGGGAGCGACAGGCGGCGACCGCACGTGCGGCCCGGCCGGATCCCGCTGCGAAGCAGGCGGCGTGGGACCGGCTGCTCCACGAGCCCGGCCTGTCCCACACCCTCTCGCGCCAGCTGTGGAGCGGGTTCGCCCAGCTCGATCAGCGCGAGGTGCTCGACGGCTTCACCGAGCGCTACTTCGCTGCGCTCGACGAGGTGTGGCGCGAACGGTCGTTGGACTGGGCGATCTCATTCTCCACTGCGATGTTCCCGCACTGGGCCGCGGATGCCCGGCTACTCGATCGGGTCGACCAGCTGCTCACCAGCGAGGAGCTGTCACGACCGCTGCGTCGGGTCCTGCTCGAGCAGCGCGACACGCTCGCGCGCACGCTCAAGGCACGGTCGGTGGATGCGGGGAGCGTGTCGAACTGATCCCTATCGCATGATGGAGCCGCCGGGCGCGAGCTCGAGGTCGTGTCCCTCCAGCCGGACCGTGATCGGGCCGGGGTTGTCGTCCGCACCGGTCACCACGACCCCTTCGGGGGTGGCAGCCACACGCAGCCAGCAGCCACGCACCGCCACCCCGAAGCCGAGCTCACGCCAGCCACGCGGCAGCCTCGGCGCGATCTCGACGTGGTCGGCTGTGACGCGCACGCCGCCGAAGCCGAGGACCGCGACCTGCCAGCTAGCCCCACAGGCCGCGGTGTGGATGCCCCCGATGAAGGTCCCGCCAGGAGCGGTGTGCGCGTCAGCGAGCAGATCGACGCTCGCGCCCCGCAGGAACAGCCGGTAGGCCTCATCCAGACGACCCAGCCGGGCGGCGACGAGCGCATGGGCCGGGCGGGAGAGCGACGAGCCGTGCTGGGTCCGTGGTGTGTAGTGGTCGAGGTTCGCCTCGACGATGTCGGGCTCGAACGCATCCGGCTGCACGACGAACAGCTGCACCACATCGGCCTGCTTGATGACCTGGGTGTGCACGGCGACACCGTTGGGCCAGCCCCAGTACTCGTCGGGGTGCAGCAGCCGTGAGCGGACCACGTCGGGGGTGACGTCCTCGAGCTGGTGGTAGCCGCTGAACTGCTCGAGCACGCCGCGTTCGTCCGGGGTGACCGCCACCAGGCCCTCGGCGATCTCGCTCCACAGCTGTGGCTCCCCTGCGTCCAGCCCGAGACGCTGCTGCAGCTCGGTGAGGAGCGCAGGGTCATAGGTCGAGAGGTGAACGAGCAGCGCGACCGCCTCGCGCAGCACCAGGCGCGACTGCTCGACGGTGAAGACCTCATCGTCGACGTTCTCGTGGTACTCGTCCGGTCCCAGCAGCCGCAGCAGGTGGTAGGCGCCGTCCGCCGGACGCAGGTGCACGAAGGAGGCGAGGAAGCGAGCCACCTCGATGACGATCTCCGCCCCGAACCGCCGCAGGAGGTCCTCGTCCCCGGTGGAGGTCACGTAGCTCATGACCGCGGCCGCGATGTCCGGCGAGATGTGGATCTGCCAGTCGTTGAAGTGGTTGCGGATCGGCCGGTCGGTGAGCACGTCACGGAAGAAGAAGTCCGGGCACAGCTCGTCGCCGGTGGCACCCGAGATCCAGGCGTAGAACGCCCCCCGGTAGCCGAGCCGGGCTGCCTTGCGCCGGGCGCCGCCCAGGGTCCGGTAGCGGTAGTGCAGGACGTCGCGGGCCACCTCCGGGAAGGTGTGCTGCCACATCGGCAGGTTGAAGATCTCCTGGTCCCAGAAGGCGGCGCCCTGGTAGGCCTGGCAGGACAGGCCACGCGCTCCGATCGGCAGGTGATCGGCGTGCATCGGGGTGGCGACGACGTTGTGGTAGAGGTTGAACCGCAGCACGGCCTGCGCGACGGGGTCGCCCTCGATCTGCACGTCGATGCGCTCCCAGCGGTGTTCCCACGCCAGAGCGTGGCGGGCCAGCAGCGGCTCGTAGCCAACGGCGAGGCTCTCGCGCGCGAGGTCGCAGGAGGCGGTCGCAGGATCGTCCACGTCGTTACCGGAGTGGACGGTCATCACCTGTTCGACGTCCACGTGGCCGTCCGGCCCGACCTCCAGTTCGAGGCGGCGCAAGAGCTGCCGCTCCCCCTCCTCGAGCTGCTCAGCGATCACCTGCCCGCCGTGGATCGCGACCGCGTGCGCGACCGCGATCGGCAGCTGACGCTCGGTCGTCTCCACGCGCATGAGCAGGACGTCGTCTTCCAGCGCTGCGCCCTCGACGCGACCGAAGTGGTCGCCGTTGAGGCTCCAGACCTGACCGTCGATGCCCGTGCGCAGCGTCAGGCGCGTCCCAGGTGGCGCCTCGACACGTTGCCACTGCGCGAGCAGGTGCGGCTGGGCCATGGAGGCGAAGCGCTCGTCGACGAGGCGCTCGACCTCGCCCGCGGTTGGCCGCAGGACCCGGTGCTGGCGTCCGTACCGGACGTCGAGCCGGCGCTCGAGCAGCCCGCGGTCGAGCGGTCCTGCCTCCGCCGGAGCTTCGACGGGACCCTGCGGGCCGGTCCAGCGCGCGAAGAGGGCGTTAGGCACGTTGCACAGCTCGGTCCACTTGCCGTCCGCGCGATCCCAGGTGTCGGTCACGGTGCACCCGACGGTCGCGCTCGCATCCCACTCGGCCAGGGTGCCCCGGTAGCCGAGGTAGCCGTTGGCCGTGAGATGGTTGGTCGCGACGCTGACAACCTGGTCCGGATCGTGCCCCTCCTCGACCACGGCCCAGCCGTCCAGCAGCCACGGCCCGTCCTCGAGCCGTGCCTGCTGTGGGGCGACCACCCGTGCGAGGTCGGTCTCGTCGGTGCTCGAGAAGCGGTGGTGGGCGTGACCGACCCGGTCCTCGGGGCCGACGCCGACCGCGGTCATCCCCGCCGCGACCGCCGCATCCACCCCGGAGGCCGCATCCTCGACCACGATGCACTCCGACGGGTCGGCTCCCAGCAGCTCGGCCGCAGCGAGGAACAGATCCGGCGCGGGCTTGGCTCGCTCGACGCTGTAGCCGTCGGCGACCGCGTCGAACAGCTCGCTCAGCTCGAGCTTGTCGAGCACGGTGTCGGCGTTGCGCGACGACGAGCCGATCGCGACGCGCATGCCACGACGTCGGGCGTCGACGACCAGCCGTACGGCACCTGGCAGGATGTCCTGCGGGGACATCCTGGCCAACGAGTCGACGTAGTAGCGGTTCTTGGTCTCCATCATGCGCTGGAGCTCGGCCTCCTCGACCGAGGTGTCACCGAGCAGCTTGAGCAGCGACTCGCGGCGCGAGATGCCGCGCAGCGCCTCGTTGGCCTCGCGGTCGAAGGCGATGCCCTCTTCGTCGGCGAGACGCTGCCAGGCGAGGTAGTGGAACTCG
Organism: Nitriliruptoraceae bacterium; assembly: GCA_046545715.1. Lineage (GTDB taxonomy): Bacteria > Actinomycetota > Nitriliruptoria > Nitriliruptorales > Nitriliruptoraceae > SKTG01. Next base: position 6,460 of record JBKGZF010000034.1, read on the forward strand.
GCGGTGTCGGTGATGACGCCGTCGAGATCGAAGATCACGGCACGGAGCAGCGGCTTGCCCACGCAACGACCCCCTACGGTGTGCTCAGGTCCGGGTGTGCACATCGCCCCGGCCACGCCACCGGTCGGAGCCTCGCACCGCAGCTACTCGATCGAACGCGAGATGCGCTCGGCGGCGATCTCCGCGCAGGTGGGGCACATCGGGTAGCGCGATGGGTCGCCGTCCGGCTTCCACCGCTTGCCGCACAACGCCGTCACCGCGACGCCCTTCTTGCGTGCTCGGTCGAGCTCACGCTTGCTGACGTAGTGCGCGAAGCGGTCGTGGTCCCCGTCATCGGTCGTCGGATCGGTCCGCGTGTCGGGGTCGACGACCGGAGCGGTCGTTGGCTGGGTGCTCGCCAGATGCGTCGGTGCAGACATGACGCGAAGATACCTCCTCGCATGAACGGACGCTGAGGCCCCTAGGCTGCCGCGTCGCCTCAGGCACGCATGCGGTTCACTCGGGGGCACGGTAGCCGGTCACGGTGCGCCAGCGGTGGCGGCAGGGAGGCAGGTGTGGAGCTGGTTCCGACGGCCGATGGCAGCCTGCCCGTCGCGACGATGCTCATGGCGTTCGCGGGAGGGCTCGCGCTCTTCCTGCACGGCATGGACGGTGTCACCACGGGGCTGCGCGGCATCGCCGGTGGCTCACTGTCGCGAGCGCTCGCCCGGCTCTCCGGCAACCGCTTCACCGGTGCTGCCACCGGTATCGCCGTCACGGCCACGATCCAGTCCTCCACGGTCACCATGGTGCTGGTGATCGGGTTCCTCTCCGCCGGGCTGCTCACCCTCCAGCAGTCGGTGGGCGTGATCATCGGTGCCAACGTCGGCACCACCATCACCGCCCAGATCATCGCCTTCGATGTCGTGCGCTACGCCCTTGGCATGATCGCGGTCGGGGTGCTCGGCCAGCTCGCCGGTCGCCGCGAGGTGGTCCGCCAGTTCGGGCGCGCGGTCGCCGGGCTCGGGATCCTCTTCCTCGGTCTGGGCGTGATGCAGGAGGCCATGGCGCCACTGCGCGACTACGAGCCCTTCGTCTCGCTGATGGCCGCGGACCAGGGACCGCTGCCTGGGGTGCTCATCGGCGCCGTCGCGACGGTGCTGATCCAGTCCTCATCGGCGACGCTGGGCATCGTGATCGTCATGGCCAGCCAGGGGCTGGTCCCGCTGGAGACCGGCATCGCGATCGCCCTGGGAGCCTCCATCGGCACGGCCGTGACCACCATGCTCGCCACCATCGGGCGTCCGCCCGTCGCCCTGCGCGCCGGGCTCGTCCACGTGGTCTTCAACGGAATCGGCGTCGGCATCGCCCTGCCGCTGATCCCCTGGATCGCCGAGGCCGCGGTCGCGATCACCCCGACCACGCCGCTGCAGCCCGGCGTGGATGCCATGGCAGCGAACTCACCGCGTCAGATCGCCAACGCCTACACCATCGCCAAGGGGGCGATGCTGCTGGCCTTCCTGCCCTTCACCCACCAGCTCGCGCAGCTGGTCGAGCGCCTCGTGCCGGTGCGAGCCAGCGAGGCCCGTACGGCGCCGAAATACCTAGATGAGGCCGTGCTCGCCACACCCGCGGTCGCACTGCATCTGGCCCACCTCGAGGTCACGCGGCTCGCCCGCCGCAGCCTGCAGCAGATCGAGCGGGCCGTGCCCACCGTCGTGACCGGCTCCGCCGAGCAGCTCACCCAGCTCGCCGAGGACGACGAGGAGATCGACGACCTCTACGACGCGATCATCAGCTACCTGCGCCAGATCGACGACAGCGAGCTCACCGAGGCGCAGGGCGACCAGCTCCTGCGGCTGATGGACGTCGCGCGCTACAGCGAGATCGTGGCCGATCTGGTCCCGCACGAGCTCGTGCGCGTCGGGCTGCGCCGGCTCGAGGAGGGCATCCCCGTCAGTGACGAGACCATCGCGGTCGTCGGGGAGTTCCACCGCACCATGACGGGGCTGTACGCCGAGGCGATCGAGGCCTTCGCCACCTCGGACGCCGCACGTGCCCAATGCGTCCTCGAGGCCAAGCCCGAGGTGAGCCAGCTGCTCGAGGAAGCCGCGCGCCACCATGCCCACCGCCTCGGGGCCGACGCTCCCCAGCGGGTCGCAGCCTTCGCACGTGGCACCGAGACGATCGAGCACCTCCGCCGCATCTACACCTACGCCAAGCGCGTCGCCCGTAGCGTCCCCGGCGTCGACGACGAACAGGATGAGATCGAGCCATGAGCCAACCCTCCCGCGATGGTCGCTCCTCCACCACCGACCGCCCGAGGCGCCGACGGCTCGGCGACCTGCTCGTCGCCGCTGGCGCCGTGAGCGCACGCCAGGTCGACGACGCGGTCGAGCGCGCCGCACCCGGCGAGCGGCTCGGCGCCACCCTGCGTCGGCTGGGCCTGATCACCGAGCCCGACCTCGCCGACGCGCTGGCGACCCAGCTGCGGCTTCCCCGCATCGACCTCGACCACGAGCATGTCGACCTCGCCGCCGTCGCCCAGCTTCCCGAGCAGCTCGCCGAGCGTTACGACGTGCTCCCGCTGTCGCTGGACGGGACCACGTTGACGATCGCGATGACCGATCCGTCAGACGTCGAGGCCCTCGATGGCGTCCGGCTCGCCGCGGGCGTGCGATCGGTACGTCCGGTCGTGGCCACCGCAGCACCGCTCGCCTCCGCACGTCGTCGTGCCTACCGCGCAGCCACCACCCGGGACCTGGTCCGTGAGCTGAGCTCGGGGACCCGCGCGGCGCCGGCCGCCTCGACGGCTGCGTCCGTCGTTGCGGACTCCACCCCGGTGGGCCAGCTCGCCGAGGCCCTGGTGGCCGACGCGCTGGCCGCCCGAGCCAGCGACGTCCACCTCGAGCCCGACCGCGACGGCGCACGCGTGCGCCTGCGGGTGGACGGCGAGCTGCGCGAGACGGCCCACATCCCCGAGGACCGGGCAGCACCGCTGCGCTCCCGGCTCAAGCTCCTCGCCGAGCTCGACATCGCCGAGCGCCGCCTGCCCCAGGACGGGCGTGCCCTGATCCGCGTCGGCTCCCGGGAGCAGGACCTGCGGCTGTCGGTGATGCCGACCCTCCACGGCGAGACCCTCGTGCTGCGGCTGCTGCCCCGCTACGGCGATCTCCTCGGCCTCGACGGCCTCGGCCTGGCGACCGACGACCTCGCTCGGCTGACGAGCACGCTGGCACGCCCCCAGGGTCTGATCCTGCTCACCGGGCCGACGGGCTCGGGCAAGACCACCACGGCCTACGCCTCGCTCGCCGCCGTCGACCCCCACCGTCGCAACATCCTCACCCTCGAGGACCCGATCGAGGTCGAGTTCCCCGGCGTGAACCAGACCCAGGTCGACGCCGGCATCGGCCTGAGCTTCGCCCACGGGCTACGCCACGTGCTGCGCCAGGATCCCGATGTCCTACTGGTCGGCGAGGTCCGCGACCGCGAGACCGCCGCGCTGACCGTCGAGGCCGCGTCGACCGGCCATCTGGTGATCGCGACGCTGCACACCAACGACGCCCCGTCGGCGGTCGCCCGGCTCGCCGATCTCGGCGCGGACCGCTTCCTGCTCGCCTCCGCCCTGCAGCTGGTGGTCGCCCAGCGGCTCGTCCAACAGGTCTGCGAGCGCTGTGCGGCGGACGACCCGGATGCGCTCGAGGCGCTGACCGGCCTCTCCGGTGACGCGCTGATCGGCGCCACCCCGCGTCGGGGACGCGGCTGCGAGCACTGCGACGGTCACGGGGTGCACGGTCGCTCGGCGATCGCTGAGACGCTGCCCGTCACTCCCCGGCTGCGCCAGCAGCTGCAGCACGGCGTCGACGAGCTGCGCGTGGCCCAGACCGCGACGGAGCTCGGCTGGCGACCTCTGCGCTTCGATGCCATCGACCGGGCGCTCGCGGGCCGGATCACCGTGGAGGAGGCGCTGCGGACCACGCCCGAGCCCCCGCTGCCCTGAGCCGGTAGGTCTAGACGGGCCGGCCCGCCCTGGCGAGCTCACGCTCGAGGGCACGCACATCATCCACCCACAGGTGGAGCGGTCGACGCCCGGTGACCACGATGACCAGGACCCCGTCACGCCGGCCTCGCCGCGTCGCGGTCCGGCGCAGTTCGTCGATCTCGGTCAGCGGCACGTCGGCGTGACGACGGGTCCACCAGCCTCCCCGCGGCGGCGGAGAGGACCCGGCGGCATCGAGGCTTCGCTCGAGCATCTCGAGCGCGTCCGCATCCAGGTCATCGAAGCCGCCAGCGGCTGCCTCATCGCAGGCGCGGAAGCGCAGGACGCCGTCACCGACCTCGAGGTAGCCGGGAGTGCCGTCCACCCGCCATGCCCACCGGGTCAGCGTCCCGTGCGGTCGTCCGGCGCCCACGTTGACGGCGGGGATCACGTCCGTCCCCGGCGGGTCGGACACCTCGGGCACCGCGGTGATCCGGGCGCGTGCCCAGTCCGGCAGCAGCCACCTCGGCGGCGCCAAGGTCAGCGCGAACAGCGGCACCCCGTAGGCCCCGAGGTAGATCGCGGCCGTGACCGCCGTGCCCCGATCGGGATCGGTCCCGAGCGCGGTGAGCACCTCGGCGACGCTCCCGGCGACCAGGAGCACCGCCAGCACGACCAGCGGCCCGGGCCAGGCCAGGCCCACCCACCAGTCAGCGCGACCGAACCACCACCTGAGCGTGCCGCGCCACACCAGCCAGGCGTAGACGAACACGGCGATGACGAGCGTCAACAGCAGCGGGTCGAGCAGCAGCACCGCCACCGTGGAGGCTCCCTGGTCAGGCGTCGACGCCGACGGTACCGCGGGGGCGCCGCGGACGAAGGGCGGGTCAGTCCCAGTCGGGGCCGTTCGGCGGATCGATCAGACGGTGGCCCCGGTCGAGCGCATCGATCCTGGCCATCTCGTCGTCGCTGAGCTCGAAGCCGTGGACGTCGGCGTTGGAGCGGATGCGCGCGTCGTCGCCGGACTTGGGGATCGCGACCACACCGGGTCGTTGCAGCATCCAGCGCAGGGTGACCTGGGCGGGCGTCGCCCCGTGCGCCTCCCCGATCGCGACCAGGGTCGGGTCGTCGGCGACCTCGCCGCGGGCCAGCGGTGAGTAGGCAGTGAGGAAGCCCCCGTGCTCGTCGAGCACGCGTTCGATCGGGGTCACA
>JBKGZF010000035.1:0-11581 GCA_046545715.1 Nitriliruptoraceae bacterium
CCTCGGTGTCGATGGCCTGGTCGTCGAGGTCGTAGCGTTCGAGCAGGGAGCACAGCGCTGACCAGCTCACCGCCTCGCTGCCGTTGACGTAGAGGTTGACGAGCCCGACCGCCCCACGGATGGCCTCGATGCTGTAGCTGTTGGTCCCCATGTTCTCATCCCGTTCAGCCCGGTGTGCTGGTCCCCACGCCGAGACCCAGGTAAGCGCCTTGATATCGACATGGCCTTACTCTAGGGTTCCGCCCCCGGCTCTGGGCAGCAGCGTTGGTTCGGTTCGGTCAGACGCGCTCACGGCGGGTGTGCCGCCGTGGATGTGGGCCGTGAACGGCTAGCGAACGGCTCGGGAACGGCGCAGGACAGTGTGTCGGGCCTGATCGTCGAGTGTGAGGGCCAGGCGCTTGGCTGGACCGTGTTGGCCAGCCTCACCGCCTCCCCCCGATGCAGACGCCGAAGATGCACAGGATCAGTCACGAGAGGAGCTATTGGGATGCGGTTGGTAAGGGCTACGAGACGCACCGGGTCGACCGGTCGCCTGCGTTCCGGCGGACGTGCCACAGCGTTGCTGTTGGCTGGGGCGCTGGTACTGGCGGCCTGCGGTGGCGGCGAGGAGGACCCCGGTGACACCGCTGCCGACGAGGAGGACGGTTCGGACGCCTCCGACGACGGCGGCGATGGTGAGGGCGCCGAGGAGGATCCCGCTGAGGCGCTGGAGGGCAGCGACGAGCTGCGCATCCGCACCACCCGGGACATGACCTCACTCGACCCCAACGTCATGCCGGCGACCGAGGACGACGCCGTCGCGATGACCGTCATGGAGGGTCTCGTCGCCTACGAACCCGGTGGTTCCGGTGAGCTCGTCAACGTGCTCGCCGAGGAGATCGAGGAGTCCGAGGACGGCACCGAGATCGACTTCACCCTCAAGGAGGGCGTCCAGTTCCACGACGGCTACGGCGAGCTCACCGCCGAGGACGTGAAGTTCTCCTTCGAGCGCGTCGCCGGCCTGACCGACTCGGAGGTCGATAGCAGCTACGCCTCGGACTGGGAGACGCTCGAGGAGGTCGAGGTCACGGGTGACTACACCGGCACGATCCACCTCAGCGAGCCCTTCCCGCCACTGATGATCAACACCCTGCCGGGCAACGCTGGACTGATCGTCTCCAAGGAGGCGGTCGAGGAGCGTGGAGAGGACTTCGGGACCGAACCGATCGGTACGGGGCCCTACGAGTTCGTGGAATGGACACCGAACAGCGAGATCGTCGTCGAGCGCTTCGATGACTACAGCGGCGCCAGCGACTACGTCGACCCCCCCGAGTGGGAGCGGATCGTCTGGGTGCCTATCGAGGACGAGAGCGCGGCGGATGTCGCCGTGGAGACCGGCGAGGTCAACTTCGGCGAGGTGTCAGCCTCTGCGGTGGAGCGCTTCGAGGAGGACGAGCGTTTCACCGTCGATCCGCTTCCGACCTTCGACTATGGCTGGATCGGCATGAACGTCGAGGACGAGGTGCTCAGCGACGTCAACGTGCGTCGTGCCATCCGTGCGGCGATCGACGTCGACGGCATCATCGAGGCCGGTTTCGAGGGCCAGGTCGAACGCGCCAACGCTCTGATCTCGCCCGAGATGCCCATCGGTCACTGGGAGGACGCGCCCGAGTACGGCGGCGACCTCGAGGCCGCGCAGGAGCATCTCGAGCAGGCCGAGGTCGAGCCGCCGAGCCAGCTCACCTTCACCATCGACGATCAGGAGGGTGCACAGGAAGCGGCCGAGATCGCCCAGGCCAATCTCGCTGAGCTCGGCATCGACCTGGAGATCGATCAGCTCGACCAGGGTGAGTTCCGCGAGGTCGCCCGTGACGCCCAGACCCAGCTGTTCTTCATGTCGTTCAGCAACAGCGCCGATCCCTCCTGGGCGACGGTGTGGTTCTCCTGCGACCAGGTGGGCGACTGGAACTACATGCACTGGTGCAACGAGGACTACCAGGAGCTGCACGAGGCGGCGCTGACCGAGACCGACCGGGACGCCCGTGACGACATGTACGTCGAGATGCAGCAGATCATGGACGAGGACGCGATCGCCTCCTGGGTGATGTACCGGACGAACTTCTACACCTACCCATCGGATCTCGAACCGTCGTTGGTGCCCGAGCGGTACGGCAAGTACCTGGCCTGGGACTTCCGGCGATGACGCGGGTGAGTGCATAGCCCTCACCACACCAGGGATCCGGGAGGAACAGCGTGGCGCAGTACCTGCTCAAGCGGCTCGGCATGACCTTCGCCGTGGTGCTGCTCGTCACGCTGTTCCTCGCCAGCATGGTCCACCTCATCCCCGGTGACCCGATCGAGCTGCTGCTCGGACCTCGGGCAACCGACGAGATGATCGCCAACGCCCAGGAGGAGATGGGCCTCAACGAACCCATCTGGGCCCAGGTCGGCCAGTTCATGTGGAACGCAGCACAGGGTGACCTGGGCAACGACCTGGCCAACAACCGCCCCGTAAGCATGCTGGTCGGCAACGCTGCGGTGCACACCATGACCCTGGCGTTCTTCAGCCTGTTCCTATCGGTGGCCCTGGGCATCCCGTTCGGTGTGCTGGCCGCCACCAAGCCCGACTCGCTGCTCGACCGCTTCACCAGCGTCGTCTCGGTCTCGTTCATCACGATGCCGTCGTACGTGACCGGGCTGTTCTTGCTGCTCATCTTCCCCATCGGGCTCGAGGTACTTCCCGCGACCGGCACCGGAGACCTCAGCCAGCCGCTCGACTACCTACGCCATCTGATCCTTCCGGCCGGAGCACTGGCCATCACCTGGGTCGGCTACTTCGCCCGCCTCGTCCGCAGCAGCATGCTCGAGGTGGTGGGCTCCAACTACATCCGCGTCGCGCGCGCGTACGGGCTCAGGGAGCGGGCGGTCCACTACCGCTTCGCATTGAAGAACGCGGTGATCCCCACCATCGCGATCCTCGGCGTCGCGCTCGGCAACCTGCTGGGCGGCTCGGTCTTCGTGGAGCTGATCTTCGCGCGACCGGGCCTCGGCAACCTCGCCGTGCAGGCCGTCGAAGGACGCAACTTCCCCGTCCTGCGTGGCTCCATCCTGGTCATCGCGCTGCTGTTCGTCGTCGCCAACCTCGCTGCCGATCTGTCCTACCGCTTCATCGATCCGCGTATCCGCGTTGAGGAGCAGCAGTCCTAGATGGGTGCCAACGACCGCGTCCCAAGCGCCTGGCGGCGACCGTTCCAGGCGGCCGTCGGCCTGCTCGCTGATATCGCGCGCCGGCCGACGGGCCTGGTCGCGCTGATCATCATGGCTGGGTTGCTCGTCGCTGTCACGGTCGGTCCCTTGCTCGTGGGCGATCCCGCCGGCCAGGACATCCCGCGGCGACTCGAGGGGCCGTCAGCCGACTACCTGCTCGGTACCGATCATCTGGGGCGGGATCTGCTCGCACGCCTGGTCAACGGTGCACGCATCGCCATCGGTGTGGCCGTCCCCTCGGTGCTGATCGCGATGCTGATCGGTCTGCTGCTCGGCCTCGCAGCGGGCTATGTCGGTGGTCGCATCGACAACGCGGTGGTCGTGCTCACCGACACGATCCAGGCGTTCCCCGCGATCGTGCTCGGCGTGGCGATCCTCGCGCTGCTCGGCCCATCGATGGTGAACGTGATCATCGTCATCGCCCTCGGCTTCGCGCCCGGCTACGCACGTGTGGTGAGGGCGTCGGTCTTCGCGATCAAGGAGGATGCGTTCGTCCAGGCCGAGCGCTCCCTCGGCTCGAGTACCCCCCGCGTCCTCGTACTGCACATCCTGCCCAACGTGATCGCGCCGATGCTGATCCTCATGGCGATCGATCTCCCCGTCGCGGTGACGATCGAGGCCGGCCTGTCGTTCATCGGGGTCGGGGTGCCGCCGCCGATCCCCTCGTGGGGGGTGATCCTCAACGACGGCTTCGATCGGATCCGCGAGGCGCCGTGGCCGGTGATCTGGGCGGCGCTCACGCTCATGATCACCACGCTGGGGTTCACGCTGTTCGGCGAAGCGCTGAGGGATCGGCTCGATCCACGGGTGCGCGAGGCGGCTGGACGCGGTAGCGCGCGGGTGCAGTCATGACCGGGCCGGTGCTGGACGTCGACAACCTCGAGGTCACCTACCAGGTGCGGTCGGGCCCGCTCCCTGCGCTGCAGGACGTCAGCTTCGAGCTGCAGCGAGGTGAGATCCTCGGCATCGTCGGGGAGTCCGGCTGTGGCAAGTCCACGCTGAGCAGCGCACTGCTGCGGTTGCTGCCGGCCAACGGTGACATCACCGGTGGTCGTGTCCTGCTGGAGGGGCAGGACGTGGGGCAGATGAGCGCGTCGCAGTTGCGGGCCCTGCGCGGTGACAGGGTCGCCATGATCTTCCAGGATCCGTTGACCAGCTTGAACCCGACCTTCACGGTCGGGTCCCAGTTGGTGGCCGCACAGCAGGCCCACGCCTCCCAGGATCGTGCCGGGGATCCGCGCGATCGGGCGATCCACATGCTCACGCGGGTCGGACTACCGGATGCGCACGAGCGCATCGACTACTACCCACACCAGTTCTCCGGTGGCATGCGGCAGCGCATCATGATCGCCATGGCCCTACTGCTAGAGCCGGACGTGCTGATCGCTGACGAGGCCACCTCGGCGCTCGACGTGACGCTCCAGGCGCAGATCCTGGAGCTGTTGCGCGAGCTGCGGCGCGAGCAGGACGCCTCGATGCTGTTCATCTCCCACGACATCGGGGTGGTCAGCGAGATCTGCGACCGCATCGTGGTGATGTACGCGGGGCGCTCCGTCGAGCAGGGCACCGTCCGCGAGGTGCTCAGCGACCCCAAGCATCCCTATACCCAGGCGCTGCTCGGCTCGGTGCCTACCAAGGAGCGTCGTGGGGAGCGACTGACCACCATCCCCGGCCGTGTGCCCAGCCTCGCCGAGCTGCCCACCGGATGTGGGTTCGCCGACCGCTGCCCGCACGCGCAGCCGGTGTGCCGGGACCCCGGCCCTGCCAACATCGTGGCCGAGGGACGCGAGGTGCGGTGCCTGATCTACGACGAGACCTCCGGGTACGACCACACGGCGGAGGTCGCACGGCCCGCTGCTGATGATCTCGGACAGCCACAGGGCGTCGAGCCCCCCCGGGAACGTGAGATCGGGGAGGTCCTCGTGGAGTCGAGCGGCCTCGAGGTGCACTTCGAGGACCGGCCGACGATCCTGACCCGATTGTTGCGGCGTCCGCTCGGCTCGGTACGTGCGGTCGATGGCGTCGACCTCGAGATCCACCGTGGCGAGATCGTGGGCCTGGTCGGTGAGTCGGGCTCGGGGAAGACGACCTTCGGCAAGGCGGCGCTCGGGTTGCTGCCGGCCACCGGTGGCCGCATCACCTACGACGGGCAGGACATCAGCGCCATGGACGCCCGGCAGCAGCGTCGGCTGCGTCGGCGGGTGCAGATGATCTTCCAGGACGCCCATGCGAGCCTGAGCCCCCGCCGGCGCGTCGGCCAGTTGCTGACCGATCCTTACGAGGTCCACAAGATCCCCGAACAGGATCGCATCCCGGTGCCGGAGCTGCTCGAGATGGTGCAGCTCGCTCCGGAGCAGGCGACCAAGTTCCCTCATGAGCTCTCGGGCGGGCAGGCTCGTCGCGTCAACATCGCCCGTGCGCTCGCGCTGCGCCCGGAGTTCATAGTCGCCGACGAGCCGTCGGCGGGTCTCGATGTCTCCGCCGCGGCGAGCGTCCTCAACCTGATGAAGGACCTGGCCCGTGATCTCGGCTTGACCTACCTGATCGTCACCCACGATCTGAACATGGTCGCCTACATCGCCGACCGCATCGCACTGATGTACCTGGGACGGCTCGTCGCCGTCGGGCCGACCGAGCGGATCTTCGAGCATCCCGCTCATCCGTACACACAGGGGCTGATGGGGGCGCTGTCCACCCCCGACCCCGATCAGTCCTCGAACGAGCACCGCCTGCTGCTGCCCGGGGAGATCCCGAGCCCGAAGGATCCCCCCGTCGGCTGCCGCTTCCATACCCGCTGCCGCTTCGCGCGCCTGGACAGCTGCCTGGAGACGCCCCCGCTCGACCACGTCGAGGACGGGCACATGGTCGCCTGTCACCACTGGCGTGAGATCGCCACCGACCCGGAGGCCGCGGCACGTGCGGCCACACCTGAGCTCACTTCCCAACACCATCAGGAGCCCCATCGATGACCACCACCGATCAGCCGGATCTCGCACCCGCCAACCGCGAGGTTCGGGAGATCGACCATGCCTGGATCACGCTGTCGGACGGCTGTCGGCTCGCGGCCCGCATCTGGCTGCCGGTCGATGCAGAGACCGAGCCGGTACCGGCGGTCCTCGAGTACATCCCCTACCGCAAGAGCGACGCAACGGCCAACCGTGACCGCGAGCGCCAGCCGGAGCTCGCCGCCTACGGCTACGCGGCGGTGCGGGTGGACGTGCGGGGCAGCGGTGACTCCGACGGGCTCCTTCACGACGAGTACACCCAGCAGGAGCTCGACGACGCGGCTGAGGTCATCGCCTGGCTCGCCGAGCAGCCCTGGTGCACCGGCAAGGTCGGGATGACCGGGATCTCCTGGGGTGGCTTCAACGCCCTGCAGGTCGCTGCGCTGCGACCGCCGGCGCTGCAGGCGATCATCAGCGTGTGCTCCACCGACGACCGCTACGCCGATGACGTGCATTACTACGGGGGCTGCGTGCTCGGCTCCGAGATGCTCTCGTGGGCGTCGACCATGCTCCTGGCGGGTGCCCGCCCACCGGATCCGAAGTGGGTCGGGGAGCGCTGGCGCGAAGCATGGCTCGAGCGGCTCGACGTCGAGCCGTTCGTCGTGGACTGGCTCGGTCACCAGCGCCGTGATGACTACTGGAAGCACGGCTCGGTGGCCGAGGATCTCGGCGCCATGGACTGTGCCGTCTACATGGTCGGCGGCTGGGACGACGCCTACCGGGATGCGATCCTGCGGGTGCTCCACGGGTACGACGGGCCGCGCAAGGGGCTGATCGGCCCCTGGGGGCATACCTATCCCGACAGCGGCGTGCCGGGGGCTCCCATCAACTTCGTCGCGGAGTCGGTGCGGTTCTGGGACCACTGGCTCAAGGGCATCGACAACGGCGTGATGGACGAACCCATGCTGCGGGCGTTCATCCGGGAGCCCACCGAGCACGATGTTTCGCGTGCTGACCGTCCGGGGCGCTGGATCTCCGAGCCGAACTGGCCCACCGCGTCCGTGGCAGCGCAACGCTGGCTGCTCGACGCCGACGGAGGGCTCGTGGCAGCGGGGTCGGCGGATGCTCCGGCGTCGAACGGTGAGCCGGCGGCATCTCCGCACCGTCTGCGGGGCAGCCAGCTGAACGGGCTCGACGCCGGCACCTACATGGGCTTCGGCCTCATCGAGGACCTGCCTGGGGACCAGCGTCGGGAGGACGGGGCGTCGCTGTCCTATACGACCCGGCCGCTGGAGCAGCCGGTCACGATCCTCGGCCAGGCAGCCGTGCAGCTGGATCTGGCCGTCGATCAGCCAGATGCGCTCGTCGCGGTGCGTCTGTGCGAGATCACCGCGGACGGGTACTCACGGCTGGTCGCACGTGGGCTGTTGAACCTGACCCACCGTCATAGCCATGAGGAGCCCGAGCCGATGGTTCCCGGTGAGCGCGCGTCGGTGTCGGTCGATCTCAGTGCGGCGGGCTACACCTTCCCGGCGGGGAGCCGCATCCGGGTAGCGGTCTCACCGACCTACTGGCCGTGGGCGTGGCCGTCGCCCCGGCCGGTCACCCTCGAGGTCTACCCCGGTGCGGGCAGCACCCTGAGCCTTCCGGTGCGCTCACCCCAGCCCGGCGATGGCGAGCAACCGTGGTTCGTCGACCCTGCCCGTCCCGGACCCGCCGTGCCGACCGGCGGCGGCTCGCGCTGGTACGACCACGACCAGGTCAGCGGGCGCTCGGAGCTGGTGACCTTGAGCTCCAAGGAGATACGCATCGACGATGGCCTGCTGCTCGCGGAATCCCGACGGGACGCCTACGGGATCATCGAGGATGATCCGCTGTCGGCCGAGGCACGCTCAGAGCGCTCGGCGCAGCTCACGCGCGGTGACTGGGGGGTCCGCATCGAGACCGTGTCGACGATGACGGCGGACGCGACCACCTTCCGATTGACCAACGCGATCGACGCCTACGAGGGTGCGACGCGTGTAGCCAGCCGACGGTGGAGCCACGACATACCGCGCGACCACGTCTGAGGGTCTGAGGACCGCTGCTCAGTTCGAGAGCTCGTCGGTGAGGCGCGCCACCACCGACGCGCACGTCTCGAGCTGCTCGATCTCGATCCATTCGTCGGCCTGGTGGGCCTGTTCGATCCCCCCTGGACCCCATACCACCGTGGACAGGCCGGCTGCCTGGAAGTGGCCGCCGTCGGTGCCGAACGGCACCGTCCGGCTGGGCTGATCGCAGCCGGTCATCCGCCGTACCAGCCGCTCGGCCTCACCTGACGGCTCGGCCTCCAGCCCACGAGCGATGGCGGTCGGCTGGAAGGTGATCAGTCCGTGCCCGGTGGTGGCGCGGAGCCGAGGTAGGACCTGTGCCTCGGCGAACGCCGCGACCTCGTCGACGATGGCCGTCGAGTCGTCGGCCGGGACGGGGCGGTACTCCCAGGTCAGCTCCGCATAGCGCGGGACGATGTTGATCGCCTGTCCCCCGCGGATCGTGGCCAGGTTGAAGGTGGTGTGCGGCGGGGTGAACCGCGGGTCAGCCGCCGCCTCACGGTGACGGGTCGCCAGGTCGTCGATGTAGGTGGCGACCCGCACCAGGGCTGCGATCGCGTTGGCAGCGTGCTGCGGCTGGCTCGAGTGCCCGTCACGACCCTCGACCGAGGTTGCGAAGGCCCGCACGCCCTTGTGGGCGGTGACGGGCTCGAGGTTGGTCGGCTCGCCGACGATCACCGCACCGGGTCGGGGTTGGGTCGCGAGCAGGCGGTCGACGGCCGACGGGGCGCCGATCGTGCCGACCTCCTCGTCGTAGGTCAGCACCAAGAGGACCGGGCGCAGTAGCTGCGCGGCTGCGAGCCGAGGCAACGACGCGAGGACGACGGCGAGGAACCCCTTCATGTCCGCTACGCCTCGGCCCTGGAGCCGGCCGTCGGAGCGCACCACGCTGAAGGGGTCGGTGGTCCAGGGCTGACCGGTGACGGGCACGCAGTCGGTGTGGGCGGCGAGCACCACCCCACCGGGGACCGGCGGCCCGATCCGGGCGATCAGGTTCGCCTTGGAGCCGCTGCTGTCGACGACCCGTTCGTGGGCGATGCCGTGGGCGTCCAGGAGCCTCTCGACGTGCGCGATCAGCTCGAGGTTCGAGCGGTGGCTGGTCGTGTCGAAGGCGACCAGCCGTTCGAGTTCGGCGAGGACCTGCTCGGTCGTGGCCGGCTCAGCCATCTTCGTTCCGCTCCACGGCTTGGGGGGCGACCGTGGCGTCACGGGCGTCCCGGTAGGCCTCGGCGAGACCGAGGTAGTTCGCGACGTTGGGGCGGGGCACCTCGGGCACCGGGCGCTCCTTGATCGTGGCGGGCACCCCTACTGCCAGGGTCATCGGCGGCACCGTGCTGCCTTCGCGAACGACCGCGCCGGCGGCGATCACGGCGCCGGCACCAACGTGGGCACCGTTGAGCACGATCGCGCCCATGCCGAGCAGCACGTCGTCCTCGATCGTGCAGCCGTGCAGCACCGCACGGTGGCCGACGGTGACGCGCTCACCGATCCGCGTCGGGTAGGAAGCATCGGTGTGGATCACCGTCAGATCCTGCAGGTTGGTGTCCCGCCCCACGGTCACCGGGCTGGTCTCGGCACGCACCGAGCAGCCGAACCACACCGACACGCCGCTGGCCAGCGTGACGTTGCCGGCCACGGTCGCACCCGGTGCGACGTAGGCCCGCTCGTCGATGCTCGGGGTGTGACCTGCGACGGTGAGGATGCGCGGCACGGTGGTCTCCTGCTGATGGGCCGACGGGGGTCGGGCACCGGGAACAGCGACGGGGCACGGCGACAGCACCACGGGGCGCGGGTCGTACGCTCGGGGCCTGCCGGATCGGTCCGAGACCGGACCGACCGGGAGCGATCGAACCACACCGGCGACCGGTGCGACGACCACCGATGGTCCGGGCCGGCCAACGGTCAGTCACGACGACAGCCAGGAGCAGCCGTGGACGAGCAACTGGGGGCAGCGGTCAGCTCGCCGGCCGCCGAGGTCGAGCGGCTGCTGCGCCGGGTGGACGAGGTCCGCAAGGCCGCCCCGGCCCGCGCGGACGCCGAGGTCGTCACCGAACAGCTCGGCTCGCTGCTGGAGCGTGCGCGCGGCCACCTCGATGCGGTCGCCGATGACGCACGCCGCCGCGATCTGGCTGCGGGGGTCGCGCGACGTGTGGCTGACCTCGACCGTGAGGAGGTCGCCACGATGCTGGGGCCGACCCCGGACGTCGCCCCGGCGCCGACGCGTGTCGACGACCCAACCCGGGTGCCACCGGGTCAGCACCTGACGGCCGGTTTCCCGGTGCTGCACGTGGGACAGGCCCCGCGGTGGGAGCGCGAGCAGGTGCGTGTGGTCGTCACGGGCCGGGTGCAGCGGCGTCTGGTGCTGAGCTTCGATGACCTGTGGCAGCTGCCCCACCGCGAGGTGGTGGCCGACTTCCACTGCGTGACGAGCTGGTCGCGCCTCGACAACCGGTGGGCCGGCGTCGCGGTGGCGGACGTGCTCGCACTCGCCAGCAGCGCGCCGGACGCTCCTCATGGCTCGGCAGTGCCTCACGCATCGGCAGTGCCTCACGCGTCGGACGTGACCCACGCGGTGGTCAGCGGCCACCCGGCCTACAGCGCGAACCTGCCGATCGAGCACCTGACGGCCGCTGACGCGCTACTGGCCTGGGCACACGACGGCGCGCCCCTCGCGCGCGAGCACGGCGGGCCGCTGCGCCTGGTGGTGCCGTCGCTCTATGGCTGGAAGTCGGTGAAGTGGGTCACCGAGATCCGGCTGTTGGACCATGACGTCCCGGGCTACTGGGAGGAGCGCGGCTACCACGACCTGGGCGATCCGTGGCGTGAACTGCGTTTCCGCGGCGACGATCTCGGCGACCTCACCTCCGGCGATGGTGGCCACCCGTGAGCGGGCCCCTCTACACCCTCGAGCAGGCACAGGCGCTGCTACCAGAGGCGCGTCGGCAGGTCGAGCGCGCCGCCGAGCTCGTGGCCGAGCTCCAGCGGCTCGGTGAGCAGCTGCGCCGCGGGACCGCACCGGAAGCGGCCGCCGCGGACGTCGCCGCGCTCCAGGCGGCGGTCGAGGGAACCTTCCACTGGTTCGAGTCCCAGGGGGTCCAGATCAAGAGCCTCGAGCCGGCTCTGCTGGACTTCCCGGCGCGTGCGATCCGCGACGGTCGGCCCCTGGAGGTGCTGCTGTGCTGGCGCGACGACGAGCAGGAGATCGCCTACTACCACCCACCAGAGGGCGGCTACCAGCTGCGTGAGCCGGTGGCGATGCTCGACGAGGTGTAAGTGCGGCCATGCGCCCGGCGGCGATGC
>JBKGZF010000036.1:0-11386 GCA_046545715.1 Nitriliruptoraceae bacterium
AACATCCGTTCGCACGCGGTGTTGACACCGGAACGTGCGTTCGGTTCCATGCGATCCGAACGGGCGTTCGCTCTGTCGCACCCACCACGTAACGTCGCCACCAGCCTCCACCCCAGCCCGAGCCCGAGGAAGACGACAGCCCGAAGACGACAGCCCGAGGACGACAGCCCGAACACGACAGCCCCACCCCGCTCAACCCGACAGGAGCGCTACCGTGAGCAGCCTCCAGGCTCCCGCCCACCCGCCGTCGACCCCACGCGCCATCTACCGCCGTCGACGCATCCTCGTCGTGGCGGTGCTCGTGGCGTTGGTTCTGCTCGTCGGGGTCGTGCTCGGTCGGGCCACCGCGCAGGCCGAGCTCGAGGATCCGGTGGGCGGCCAGCACGTGGTCGAGCCGGGCCAGACCTTGTGGGAGGTCGCGCTGGAGACCGCACCCGACGGCGTCGACCCCCGCGAGCAGCTCGCTGACCTGCGCGAGCTCAACGCCCTGGACGGCGGGATGGTGGAGGCGTGGACGGTCCTGCTGTTGCCGGCCACCTGATACCTCGTCGCGGTGGTCAAGCAGACTTGGGCGGCTCCTCCTTGCGCAGGCTCGAGAGCTCCTGCTCGAAGTCCTCTGGGCCCTGGAAATCCTTGTAGACGCTGGCGAACAGCACGTAGGCGACCTGATCGAGCTCACGCAGCTGGCTGAGGACCTGCAGGCCGACCTGCTCGGAGGTGACCTCGCGCTCAGAGGTGGCGCGTAGCGCGTTCTCCACCTCGGCCGCTGCAGCTTCCAGTTCCTCTGGTGCCAGCCGGCCCTTGCCGGCACGGGCCATGCCGTCGATCACCTTCTTGCGGGAGAACGGCACCACCGCACCTGAGCGCTTGATCACCAGCAGCTCGGGCTGTTCGACGCGTTCGAAGGTGGTGAACCGCAACCCGCACGCGCGGCACTCGCGGCGGCGGCGGATCGCGTCGCCGGAGGTGGATGGACGGCTGTCGACGACCCGATCGTCGTCGACCCCGCAGCTCGGGCAGCGCACGGTGAGCTCCTGGACTCGCAGGGCCGTACCCGGCCCGCGGCCGACCTCGGACCTGGACCGGTCCCCGGAGGCGAACCTAGGACCCAAGCGCGCCGGAGGCGAACACCCTCACACGCTGGAGCGCAGGTGGGGGCTAGGTTGCGCACCCATGAGCGAACCACTGCCTGCGGGTCCGGCCGTGCTCGGCCTCGAGCTGAGCCCTGACGCCCGTGTCTCAGACGACGGCTGGCTCGAGCGTGAGCTGCATGCGCCAGCGGGGCTGGACGGCCCACCGGGGATCCTCCAGGGCGGGCTGGCCGCCGGTGTCACGGCGCCGATCGCACGCCTGGCCGATCGACACCACGCCCCGCTGACCTCGATCGATGCACGCCTGCACGCGCCGACCCCGCTCGGCGCATCGCTGCGTGCGCGGGTGCGCGCCTCCGACGCCGCGGCGCGCTACCACGTGGAGACACGGCACGGTGACGACCGGTTGGTCAGCGCGGAGGTGGAGCTCGCTGGTCACGAGCCGTCGCCGCAGGCGTTCGATCTCGCCGAGCTCGGCGGGGTGAGGCCCCCCGAACCGACCCCGCAGCACATCTATCCCGGCTGCTTCGTCTGTGGCCCTGAGCCCACCCATCCCCACGGACAGCGGCTCCACCCGCGCTACCGCGAGGACGGCGCCATCGTGCAGCCATGGGTGGTCGAGCCCGAGCTCGGTGATGAGCGCAGCATGGTCGACCCCCTCATGGTCAGCGCGGTGTTGGACTGCCCGACCGTATGGGCATCGATCGAACACATCCAGGCGCTCGGTCACCAGGGGGCGCTACTCGCCGGCTACCACCTACGGCTCTTCCGCGACGCGCCGGTGATGGAGCCGCTTCGGATCGTGGCGCGCATGGACAGCGGCGATGGGCGCAAGATCCGGGCACGTGGTGCGCTGGTCGACGAGGAGGGTGTCATCTACGCGGTCGTCTCCGCCTTCCACGTGTCGGTCTCACAGCTGCCCGGGCTGTGACGAGCTGGGTCGGCAGGCCGACCGGTTCGCCCGGTGGTGTGGTGGCTCGGGTGGCTGAGGTAGCGATCAGGTGGAGGTCACGCGCTGGATCAGCACGCGCCGTCCGTGCTGGCCACGGTCGTCGGACCACTGGTCGATGACCTCGAGCCGACCGTCCTCACGCCGCTGAAGGCGGGCGCGGCCGCGCCCGACCGATTCCTCGGTGGCGCCACCCTCGTGCTCCTCGGTGTGGGCGAACCGGTAGCGCAGCAGGTCGCCGGTGAGGATGCCGGCCAGCTCGCCATCGAAGAGCCGTTCGGCGTCGTAGCGGCCGATGACGCGCCGGCCTTCCTGCAGGAAGGTCGCCACCAGGCCGTGTGCCGGCGGCCCTTCGGCGACCTCGTCGATCTCGAAGCGCAGTCCGTGCAGGTCGTAGCCCTGGTTCTCGGCGCGGTGGAGGCCCGCTGCCCAATCGGCCCGGGTCAGTGCGTAGCCCCACTCCGCGGCGTACCGGCCATCGGGCTGTTCGAGCACGTCGCGGTAGCGGGCCTCCATGCGGAACCCGGCTGCGTTGAAGACGCGCTGCATCGGCACGTTGTGCTCATGGGCGCGGCCGGTCAGGCGCATCAGGCTGTCGTTGGCCGAGAAGTGGTGGTCAGCGAGCTGGCGCAGGACCTCGCGTCCGATGCCGCGGCCACGCACCTTGGGGCTGATGCGGATGCTCATCTCTGCGTCGTGGCCGGATAGGCCGGTCACCAGGGCGAAGCCGCAGGGCTGTCCGTCGACCATCACGGCCCATGCCCAACGTTCGTCGGAGGCCCAGATCCCTTCGTCGAGCTCCGCAGCGAGCTTGTCCTCCTCCCACCCGAGCTCGGGAGCCAGAGGTGTCGCCGCGGCCCGGTCGATGGCGACGACCCACGCCGCGTCGTCGGCCACGAGCATCCGCAGGTGGACCTCGGCGCGGTCGGTGTTGGGGCTGGCGAGATGGAGGGGCTGGTCAGCCACGGTGTTCTCCGTCATCGGCGTCCGGCCCGGGGCGGCCGTGCGCTCGTCGCAGGTGGGGTTGCGCAGCGCCGGGCGCGCAGCCCCCGTGGAGGTGGACGTGGAGTGGAGGTGCGGCCGGTCAGGTGGTGGGCACGCGCTCGATCTACGGCCGCCCCCGGGTCGTTGCGGCCATGGTGCCAGACCGCCCCGCAAGCCGCGGCGCCGAGCAGCGACGGATCGAACGGTGTCCGCTGGGCGGTCAACGGCTGCGGGCCGTTCGCTGCGGACGGGGTGTGTCATCGGGGCGCCACAGCCGCCTGGCGGCGGCCAGGGCACCGGCGAGCAGCGCCGCGGCCAGCGTGATCGTCAGCAGGCCCGTGAGGTCGTCCAGCAGCTCGGGCGCGGTGAGCATCACCACCCCGAGCGTCACCATCAGCGCGCCGCCGACGAGCTTGAGCACCCGGCCGTGGCGCTCCTCGAAGCTGCTCATCCGCAGGGTCACGACCACGATGCCGAAGACCAGTAGCTCCAGAGCGAGGTAGACCGCCAGGTAGAGCGCCAGTAGGCCAGCGAACGTCGCACCGCCCCCCACCCCCATGCTGCGCAGCGTGCCGGTCCAGATCACCGGGAAGCCGGCGGTGCACGGCAGCTCGACCAGCGCCACCCCGGCTGCGAGCACCACCGTGGTCAGCAGCACCGAGAACATCGAGCGGCGTTGGTCACGGACGGCCCGGCCACCGCGGTAGATGCGTGGCTTGAACCGGTCGGGGATCGTGAACGACAAGCCTCGCCCGAATGCGAAGTGGTCCTTTATGTTGACCAGTCCGACCACCAGGGCGACGACGGCCACCACCACGCGGATCGCACCGATCTGGTCGATCAGCCCCAGCACGGTGAACACCCCCGCGATGAAGGCGCCGTAGAGCAGCGCGGTCACCGTCAGGAACGTCGATCCGACCGCGACCACCCGCCGCCGGGTGGCACCGACGTTGAGCACCATGGCGAGCAGGACCGTCAGCACCCACAGCGAGCACGGGTTGAACCCGTCGACGAACGCGATCAGCGCCGTGACACCGATCGCGGAGCGGTCGCTGAGTGCCACCTCGCCGAGCAGTGGGACCTCGAGGCGGTCCACCTCGGCGTTCGTGCCGGGCTCATCGCGCTGATCGCCGCCGTCCTCGGCCTCGGCCTCGGCCTCCGCCTCTGCCCGGCGCGCCTCGATGGCCTGCTCCACCGCGGTGGTGATCTCAGCGGCGATGCTCTCATCGAAGCCCACCCACACGCGGTCGTCGAGGACGGTTGAGGGCACCCCCGACGGCTCGACCCCGCGGGCCCGCAGCTCCTCCACCCACCGCTGTCGCCCTGCGGGATCGTTGGATACCTCGAAGCGCTCGACCCGCAGCGCCGGGCCCATCTGGGCCTCGAGGTCGTCGAGGAACACCTCCATCTGTGCGCAGTAGGGACAGCCGTCCGCACCGAAGTACAGCAGCTCGACCTCGTCCACGTCCGCGGCAAGGCGCATGTCGCTTGCCAGCCGCTCGGCCGGGGTCGGTTGGGAGGCCGCCTCGGCTGCGGACCCGGCGACGGGGAGCAGCCAACCCACGACGAGCAGGGCGACCAGGAGCAGAGCCAGCGGTCGGCGCGCGACCGCTGGCCCGATCGGGTGCGTCGTCGTCGAGGATGGCACCGGTCAGACCTCCAAGGGAGACTGTCGACGCTGCGTGTGCGCGCGTATGCGGTCGGCGGTCACCTCTGTGAGGGCCGAGGGGCCCTTCCTTGACGGCGCTGTGGATCCCGGGCGCCCCCATCCGCTGGTGCCGCCACCTCGCTTCGCCTCTATGGTTGGAGGCGACGGACGGCGCACCGGTGAGCGGCGGCACCGGGGACACGTCCGGCCCATCGCCGAGACGACGCAAGGGGAAGCCGTGGAGCTCGTGGGACGCACGGCGATCGATCTGGCAGCAGCGGTCCGCGCCGGCCATGCGACGGCGACCGAGGTGGTCCAGGCCCACCTCGACCACCTCGCTGCGGTGGAGCACCGGCTCGGGGCGTTCGTGGCCACCCGCGAGGGGGCTGCCCTCGAGCACGCCGCTGCGATCGACGCTGACGACGATCGCCGGGACCTGCCGCTCGCCGGCGTCCCTATCGCGATCAAGGACGTCATCGACGTCGCCGGTCTGCCCACCCGCCATGGCTCGCGCGCGACCTCGGCCGAGCCGGCCATCGCCGACGATCCCCTGGTCAGCCGGCTGCAGCAGGCCGGGGCGGTCGTGGTCGGCAAGACGCGCTGTCCGGAGCTATCGCTGTGGGGCACCTCGGACGACCCCGACAGCACCGCAGTCAGTCCGTGGGACCCGACGCGTACGGCGGGGGGCTCCTCGGGTGGCTCCGCGGCCGCGGTCGGGGCGGGGGTGGTGCCGCTGGCGGTCGCTTCCGATGGTCTCGGCTCCAGCCGGATCCCCGCGGCGGCCTGCGGGGTGGTCGGGATGCGGCCCGGTGAGGGGTGGTTGCTGGACGAGCTCGGTGGTGAGCCGCACTGGTTCGGGCTCAGCCGGTTCGGGGCGATCGCCACCACCGTGGCGGACACCGCGCTGCTGCTGGATGCGATGGCTGGCGAGCATCAGCTCCGGCAGCTCAAGAGCCTCGGCGGGCCTCACCGTGTCGCGGTGTCCTGGAGGCCCTCGGCCCCGGGCGTCGTGGTCTCGGGGGCCTGGCGTGAGGCAGCGATCGAGGCCGGCCGACTGCTGCATCACGCTGGTCACACCGTGGAGCACCGTGATCCGCCCTACGACCGGTCGCTGACCCAGTCGACGATCAGCCGGTGGACCCAGGGTGCCGGTGCCGACGTGCGGACGCTCGAGCTCGAGCGCGACGAGCTGCAGCCGCGTACCCGGGCGCACGTCGCGGCGGGGGAGCGGCTGGCGCGTGTCTCACCGGTCGACGCCGCCGACGCAGCAAGGTGGCGGGAGAAGGTCAGACCGTTCTTCGAGGACTACGACCTGCTGGTCACCCCCACGTTCGCCCGGACCCAGCCGGCAGCGACGCAGTGGCATGCACGGCCCTGGGCGGCCAACCTGGCGACCACGCTGTCGGCCTACCCCTACTGCTACCCCTGGAACCTCGCTGACCTGCCCGCGATCGTCGTGCCGCTGTGGGAGGACGCCGGCCGTCCGCTGAGCGTGCAGATCGTGGCCGGGCCGGGGCGTGAGGCCTTGGCGCTGTCGGTCGCGGCACGCTTGGAGGCACTGGTGCCCTGGGCCCGTCACGCACCTGGCTGGGGGGTACCGATCGCCTGAGCGCGACCCTGCGCCGAAGGAGCGGGCAGCGAGCGCGTGTCGGCTCAGCGTTCGACGTCGTCGGGTGACGTGTCGTGCTCTGGCTCGGCATCGGAGTCTCGTGGGTCCGCATCGCCGGTGGCAGGACCGTGCTCGACGTCCGGCGCCGCCTCGTGCCGGTCCTCCTCGGAGGACGGCTGGACCTGCTCGGTGCGTCGACGCAGGTCCTTGAGCTCGCTGGTCCGCAGGTCACCGAGGTCGTCGAACTCGTCGGTGTCGAACCGGTCGGGGTCGGGGTGCTCGCGCGCCACCACCTCGATGGTGCCATCGGAGCGGACGAGCTCGCGGGTACGTGATCGCCGGTGGTACCGGGCGGAGCGCAGGCGGGTGTCCTCGGGGAACAGCGCCGTGACCGTCTCCGGGTCGACGCCGGGACCACCGATCGGCGAGGGGCCGGCGCTGCCACCTTGCTTGGCGACCTCGCTGCGCAGCCGCAGCTCGTTGCCGACAGCGGCGACCACCGCGGTGACCGGCACCGCCAGGAAGGCGCCGACGATGCCGATCAGCACCGCTCCCGCGGTCAGGACCGCGAGGATCACCACCGGGTGCAGGGCCACCGCTCGGCGCATGATCGTGGGTTGGAGGACGTTGGACTCGATCTGCTGGACGATCAGCACGATCGCGGTGACGATCAGTGCTGCGACCAGCCCATCGCTGGCGAGCGCGACCAGCACCGCGAGCACCCCCGTCACGGTCGCGCCGATCACGGGGATGAAGGCGCCGAGGAAGACCAGGGCGGACAGCGGCAGCACCAGCGGGACGCCGACGATCGCGAGTCCGACCCCGATGCCGACCGCGTCCACGAGCGCGACCAGTGCGGTACCGCGGACGAAGCCCGACAGCGCGACCCAGGCGCGGGCGCCGACGGCCCGCACGTGGTTGCGGTAGCTCGGTGGGGTCCGGTCGATGCACCAGCCGACGAGCTGGCTGCCGTCCTTGACGAAGAAGAACAGCAGCACGAGCGCGAGGACCAGGGCGGTCAACCCCTGCCCGATGGCGACGGCGATCGTGCCTACCCGCTGAGCGATGTCCCCGGCGGAGCCCTCCAGGGCCTCCATGCCCTGGCTGAACAGGTCCTCGAGCTGCGATCGGTCGTAGCCGATCGGGCCTTCCTCGAGCCAGTCCAGCGTGGTCTCGACCCCCTCGGCGACGGTCGGGGCGAGCTGCTGGACCTGGCTGACGAACGCAGGCGTCATCAGCGCGATCAGCCCGATCAGCGATCCGATGCCGCCCAACACCACGATCGTGGCGGCCAGCAAGCGCGGTACGCCGCGTCGCTCGAGCTTGCGCGCGGGCGGGACGCACAGGGTCGCAAGGATCATCGCGATGATGATCGGCAGCGTCACCAGGTAGAGCCGGGTGAGGACGTAGAGCGCGACCGTCAGCGCGATCACGAGCAGCAGGCCGCGCCAGGCGTACTGCGTCGAGGTGTCGAGCCACTCGGGGACGCGCTCGTCGCGACCGCGGCGTATCACCGGTGTGCGACGGCGCGGTCGGGCGGTGTCCGGCTCCTCGGGCTGCCTCCCGGCCGATGTGGGGGTCTCGGTCGGGCCGTCGGGAGGATCGTGCTCTGCCATGCGGGCTCCGCGGTAGCAGCGGTGGGCGTCGACGCCTCACGGGTCGCGGGTGGGTCGGCGGGATGGCTCGGGGGCGTGGGCCGGGACGGCTGGGTGGGTCGGCTGGGTGGGTCGGGCACCCACAGCCGGTCTACTCGCGACACGATAGGCGACCGGTCCCCGCGGCGGTATGCGCTGCGTCCCGTGCCGCTGGAACCGTCCCGTGCCCGGGACCGTGCGCTGAACCGTCCAGCTACCGCCGTGGTGTGCGTGGCGCGCTCGTCTCGACGATCGATCCTCACGATGCCGGCTGTGGACGGAAGTTGTGGACAACCCGCCTGCGACTGTGGACGGAGTAGGGCAGACTGGTGGGGAACAACGGTGGAGCACAATATGTTGTGTATCGAGCCTGGAAAGACCCCCCACCTGTGGTAGCGGATCGTCATCGACCTGGCATCGGATGCTTGCCAAGCTCCGTCGCGGACGGTTCAGTGCGCGGACCTCATCACACACATGTAGTTCCCATGACGTGGTCACCACGACACCGACCGTGAGCGTCCCGGTCGGGGCACAGGCGAAGGAGACGGACACCGATGGCCGACACGACACGCGCCGACGAACAGCCGATCGTCACCGATCTGACCGAGCCGCGCCCCCAGCTGCACGTGGTCTCCGACGGTGAGCGCGCCGGCCTCGCCCTCGAGCGTTACTTCACCCGTGAGGACGTCCACCCCTACGACGAGCTCGAGTGGGAGCTACGCGACGCGGTGCTGACCAACTGGCGTGACGGCACCACCTCGTTCGAGCAGCGAGGTGTGGAGTTCCCGACCTCCTGGTCGATGATGGCCACCCAGATCGTCTCCCAGAAGTACTTCCGCGGGACGCTCGGGACCCCGGAGCGCGAGAGCTCGGTCAAGCACATGATCGACCGCGTGGCCGACACCATCACCGACTGGGGGCGCGACGGCGGCTACTTCGCTGACGAGCACTCCGCCGAGGTGTTCAACCACGAGCTCAAGCACCTGCTGGTCCACCAGAAGGCGGCGTTCAACTCGCCGGTGTGGTTCAACGTCGGGGTGGAGGACAAGCCGCAGTGCTCGGCGTGCTTCATCCTCTCGGTCGAGGACACGATGTCGTCGATCCTCAACTGGTACGTCGAGGAAGGCACCATCTTCAAGGGCGGCTCCGGTGCCGGCATCAACCTCTCCTCGATCCGCTCGTCCAAGGAGACGCTCAAGGGCGGCGGCGAGGCCTCGGGGCCCGTCAGCTTCATGCGCGGCGCCGACGCCTCGGCGGGCACGATCAAGTCGGGTGGCAAGACCCGTCGTGCCGCCAAGATGGTGATCCTCAACGTCGACCACCCCGACGTCGAGGAGTTCATCTGGACCAAGGCCCGCGAGGAGCGCAAGGTCCGTGCCCTGCGCGAGGCCGGCTTCGACATGGACCTCGACGGCGAGGACTACGCCTCGATCCAGTACCAGAACGCCAACAACTCGGTGCGGGTCACCGACGAGTTCATGCGCGCCTACGAGCAGGGCACCACCTACCCGGTGCGCGCGGTCACCACCGGCGAGGTGCTCGAGGAGAAGGACGCAAGCCAGGTCATGCGCGAGATCTCCCAGGCCGCCTGGGAGTGCGCCGACCCAGGTGTGCAGTACGACACCACCATCAACGACTGGCACACCTCGCCCGAGTCGGGCCGGATCAACGGATCCAACCCGTGCTCGGAGTACATGCACCTCGACAACTCGGCGTGCAACCTCGCCAGCCTCAACCTCAAGACGTTCTACGACTACGACGCCGGCCGGTTCGACGTCGAGTCCTACAAGCGGGCCGTGGAGATCGTCTTCACCGCCCAGGAGATCATCGTCGGCTACTCGAGCTACCCGACCGACAAGATCCGCGAGAACGCGCTGGCGTTCCGTGAGCTCGGGCTCGGCTACGCCAACCTCGGCGGTCTGTTGATGTCGCTCGGCCTGCCCTACGACTCCGACGAGGGACGTGCGTGGGCCGGAGCGCTGACCGCGCTGATGACCGGCCACGCCTACCGCACCTCCGCGGAGCTGGCCAAGGTCAAGGGGCCGCACACCGGCTATGCGAAGAACGAGCAGCCGATGCTGCGGGTGATCGCCAAGCACCGCGACGCGGTCAACGACATCGACCCGCGGCCGGTGCCGCGTGAGCTGATGGAGGCCACGCGCACCGCATGGGACGAGGCCCTGGCGATCGGCACCGAGCACGGCTACCGCAACGCCCAGGCCACGGTGCTCGCGCCCACCGGCACCATCGGTCTGATGATGGATTGCGACACCACCGGCATCGAGCCCGACCTGGGGCTCGTCAAGATGAAGAAGCTGGTCGGTGGCGGCTCGATCACGATCGTCAACCAGACAGTGCCCCAGGCGTTGACCCACCTCGGTTATACCGACGAGCAGGTCGAGGCGATCGTCGACTACATCGACGAGAACAAGACGATCCACGGCGCGCCGGCGCTCAAGCCCGAGCACACCAAGGTCTTCCAGTGCGCGATGGGCGAGGACGCGATCCACTACTACGGGCACGTCAAGATGATGGCGGCGGCACAGCCGTTCATCTCCGGGGCGATCTCCAAGACCGTCAACCTCCCCGAGGAGGCCACGGTCGAGGACGTCGAGCAGCTCCACCTCGATGCCTGGAAGCTGGGCATCAAGGCGATCGCGATCTACCGCGACAACTGCAAGACGGCCCAGCCGTTGAGCGTGGCGAAGAAGGCGGCCGCCGAGACCGACCCCGAGGCCCAGGTTCCGGTGCGGCGCAAGCTGCCCAAGACCCGCCCGTCGCAGACCATCAGCTTCCGGGTCGGTGAGGCCAAGGGCTACATCACCGCGGGGGAGTACCCCGGTGACGGCGTCGGTGAGCTGTTCGTCAAGCTCGGCAAGCAGGGCTCGACGCTGTCGGGGCTGCTCGACGCCTTCGCCATCTCGATGTCGATCGGGCTGCAGTACGGCGTGCCGCTGGAGGCCTACGTCTCGAAGTTCATGAACATGCGCTTCGAGCCGGCCGGTCTCACCGATGACCCCGAGATCCGCTTCGCGACCTCGCTGGTGGACTTCCTCGCCCGCAAGATGGCGCTGGAGTACCTGCCCTACGACAAGCGTGCGGAGCTCGGCATCTTCTCGCTCGCCGAGCGCACCAAGATGGTCGAGGAGGAGCACCCCGACGAGCCAGAGGTCCCAAGCACGCCCTCGGCTGAGTCGGTGGCCACCGCGGCCCCGATGGACGACGAGGACAAGCTGGCCGAGGCCAGGCTGATCGACCACGATGCGCCGATGTGCTTCGAGTGCGGCATCAAGATGAAGCGCGCCGGCGCCTGCCACGTCTGCGAGAGCTGCGGCTCGACGAGCGGGTGCAGTTGATGACGCTGGCAATGCTCCGATCTGGGTTCTGGCAACCCGGATCGGAGCGGTTGGCAACCGGATTTGGAGCAGGTTGGCAATGAGAATCGGAGCAGGTGGCTGGAGGGACCAGAGG
>JBKGZF010000037.1:0-11380 GCA_046545715.1 Nitriliruptoraceae bacterium
GCGCTGGACCGAGCCCAGCGAGCTCGACGACGCGGATGCCGGTGAGTGCCGAGGCCAAGCCGTGCGCTCCTAGCGGTAGCCGCGCAGGTCGACGACCGATCCGGTGGCGACCTCGGGATCATCGAGCAGGGACCACAGCGCGCTCGCGGCGTCGGCAGGCTCGACCAGCTGACCGCTCTCGTAGAGCTCGTGGAACCGTCCGACGTTGGGGAAGTCCGTGGGGTCGGCGGCCCGGATCGCCGCCTGCATCGCGGTGGCGACCACGCCCGGCGCGACCGAGAGCACACGCGCTCCACCGCGCTGGGCCTGCTCGGCCCCGACGCTGCGCACCCACTGATCGATGGCCGCCTTTCCGGCGCCGTAGGCCGACCAACCGGGGTAGGCGGTGCGGGCTGCTCCCGAGGAGATCAGCACCAGGTCACGTGGGATCGCGAGGCCCTGGACCGCGGCGAGCACGAGATGGCCGATCACCTGTCCGGCAGCACAGTTGAGCAGCACGTTGCGGGTGTAGGCGGCGCCGTCGACCTCACCGGCGAACCCGATCGGCTCCAGGGTCCCCGCTGCGTGCACCACGCAGATGCGCTGCCAGGGATGCTCGGCGATCATGGCCGCGAGCGTGGCGCCCAGGCCCGACCAGGCAGCCGGGTCGCTGAGATCGGCGCGCACGTGGTCATCGGCCTCCTCCGGCGGGCCGGAGCGGCTGACGTCGATGCGGTGGGAGCCCGTCGGTGCGGCGGCGAGCACCGCCCGCCCGAGCCCGCTCGAGCCCCCGGTCACGATCACGAGGTTGTCCATGCCCGCGAGCATAGGCGTCACCGACCCGTGGGCTCACCTCAGCGGCTGCACCGCGTCGAGGAGCTCGGGCACCCGACGCTCGTAGCGCCCGACCGGTGACGCGTCGCCTCCCGAGCGTGGCTCGGGCCACGGCCGCGATCCGGACGCTCACGCTACCGTCGCCGCGATCCGAGCCATCGGGGCCACCGGTCCGGTGACCGCCGGCCGGAACGGACCACCGCCACGGGAGGCGCCGCGTGGACGATGCAGCGACGCGCCGGCACTGGCCGCTGGTGCTCGGCACGGTGGTGCTCGTGCTCCTCGCCGGGATCGGGCTCGGTGCGGTAGGGCTCTGGCTCGCCATCGATAACGGGGCGTCCATCGGCCGGGAACCGCGGTCGCAGGCACGGTCGTTCGACGGCGCCGCCGAGGATGGCTACGCGGTCTGGGACCGCAACGAGGACGGCGAGCCGGTGCGATGGGACGCGTGCGAACCGATCGAGCTGGTGCTCGCACCCCAGCGATGGCCCGCCGGCGCCCGCGACGATCGCGCGGCGGCCGCCGAGACGATCTCGCGGGCGAGCGGGCTCGAGCTGACCATCGCCGGAGAGACCGACGAACGGCCCAGCGACGCCCGTCTGCCGTACCAACCGACGCGCTACGGGCGACGCTGGGCCCCGGTGCTGGTGGCCTGGGCCTCTCCCGGCGAGGCAGGGCTACCGCTGCGCGACGTCGACCGGGGGGTCGCCGTGCCCGTTGCCGTCGGCCCGTCCGGCGAGCGTTCGTTCGTCTCCGGGCAGGTGGTGTTCAACGCCGACCACGACGGGATGGTCACCGGTGGTCGCGACCGACGCGACTCGTGGCGCGCGACGATGGTGCACGAGCTCGGCCACCTGGTCGGACTGGACCACGTGGACGACGAGGCCGAGCTGATGTCCACCCACCCGGGCGAGGGCCCGATCGAGCTCGGTGCAGGCGACCGACGGGGCCTGGCGGCGATCGGTGCGGAGCGGGGCTGCCGACCCGCGCCGCCGCCGCGCCCGGTCGAGGTGACCCCGGCCGACTGAGGTCGGCGAGCCGCGCGGACCCGATGGCTCAGGCGGGCAGGCCGGCGCTGGCCCCGGAGACGCCTCCGTCGACGGGCAGGATCACGCCGGTCAGCCACGAGGCGGCGTCGGAGAGCAGGAAGGTCACCGCATGAGCGACGTCCTCGGGCGTTCCGAGCCGCTGCAGCGGGTGACGCTCGGCGACCGCCTGCTCATCGCTGGTCCACAGCGCCTCGGAGAGGCGGGTGCGCACGATCGCGGCCGCCACGGCGTTGACGCGGACCGAGGGAGCGAGCTCATGGGCGAGCTGGCGGGTGAGATGATGCAGCGCCGCCTTGGAGACGTTGTAGGCCCCGATCATCGGACTGGGGGCGAGGCCGCCGGCCGAGCCGATCGTGACGATCGAGCCGCCGTGCTCGGCCATCGAGGCGTGCCAGGCGTGGCGGGCCCACAGCAACGGCGCCCGCTGGTTGAGCTCCCAGGTCTTGTCGACCGCTGCCATGTCGACATCCATCAGCCGACCGGCCGACGGGTTGGTCCCTGCGTTGAGCACGAGCAGGTCGCAGGCGCCGAAGGTGTCGTTCGCCGTCCCGACGGCCTGCTCGATATGGGACTCATCAGCGGCATGTCCGACCACGGGGACCGCCCGCTCGCCGAGCTGCTCGGCCAGGGGCTCGAGGGTCTCCGCCTTGCGCCCGGTCACCACGACCCCCGTGGCACCGCTGTCGAGCAGCTGGGTCGCGATCGCCTCACCGATCCCCCGGCTGGCTCCGGTCACGATCGCGACCTTGCCGTCGACGCGTACATCCATGCGAACGCCTCTCTCCACGTGGGCGGGGGGAACCTAGCGCCGCGCCGTGGACGGCACGAAGTCGGCGCTCAGCGCGAGGCTCGCTCGATCGCCCGGGCGAGGGCGAGATCACGCTCGGTGACCCCGCCCACGTCGTGGCTGCTCAGGCGCACCTCGACCGTCGAGTAGACGTTGGTCAGCTCCGGGTGGTGGTTGGCCTCCTCGGCGACGTCTGCGACCCGGTTGATGAAGTCGATCGCCTCACGGAACCCCGCGAAGCGGTACTCGCGGTGGATCGCGTCGTCCTCGCGTCGCCAGCCAGCAAGCCCCTCGAGGGCCTCGTCGATCGCGGATGGCTCCAGGATGCTCATGATCGCCTGCTTCCTCGTCGTGGTGGGTGTGCCGACGTGGTGGGTGTGCCGACCGCCTTGCTCGCGCATCTACCGTCGCCGCAGCGTGCGCAGCGTGTTCACACGTCTCGGCCAGCCAGGCCGTGGACGCGAACCCCAGGGTGGCCGCAGATCACGGCCACGTCGAGCGATGATCCCACGGAGGCAGCGTGCAGCGACTGGCGATGTTCCCGCTGGGCACCGTCCTGCTGCCACACATGGTGCTGCCGCTGCAGGTGTTCGAACCCCGCTACCAACGCCTGCTCGAGGACGTCCTGGCGGGCGACGGCCGGTTCGGCGTGGTGTTGATCTCGCGCGGGCAGGAGGTCGGTGGCGGTGAGGTGCGTACCGATCTCGGCACGATCGCCCAGGTGCTGCGCGCCGAGCCGCTCGACGACGGACGTTGGCTGGTGATCTCGCTCGGCACCTCCCGGTTCCGCGTCACCCGCTGGCTGAACGACGACCCCTACCCGCAGGCCGAGATCGACGTGCTTACCGACGAGCACCGAGAGGGAGAGGTGGCTGCCCGCCGCGTGCAGCTCGAGCCGCTGATCCGCCGGGTGCTGGCGCTGCGTCAGCAGCTCGGCGAGGATGGGGTGCCCCCGGACTTCGAGCTCTCCAGCGATCCCGACGTCGCCTGCTGGCAGACGGCGGTGATGGCGCCGCTCAACGCCTTCGACGCGCAGCGCCTGCTGTCCAGCGACCGTTGCACCGACCGGCTCGCGCTGCTCGAGGAGCTGCTGATCGGCCTCGAGGAGACCCTACGGTTCCGCCTGAACGGCGAGCCCTGAGCACGCACCCGACCACGATCGACCGTGAAGCGAGAAGGGACACCGTGGAACTCGACGAAGCACGCCACTTCATGACCGAGCACCACCGAGCGGTGATGCACACCTACCGCGCGGACGCGACCCCGCAGCTCTCCCCCGTGACGGTGACCGCCGACGCGCAGGGACGTGCCGTCGTCTCCACCCGCGAGACCTCGGTCAAGGTCTTGAACCTCACCGCCGACCCCCGCACCTCGCTGTGCGTGTTCACCGACGCGTTCTACGGCCCATGGATCCGTATCGACGGCCGGGCCGAGGTGGTGACGCTGCCCGAGGCGATGGAGCCGCTGGTGGACTACTTCCGGCGCATCAACGGTGAGCACCCGGACTGGGAGGAGTACCGCGCCGCGATGGAGGCCGAGCGTCGCGTGCTGCTACGCATCGAGCTCGAGACGGCCGGCCCCGACCTAACCGGTTGATCATGCAGCCGGTCGGTCGCGACCGTGCCAGCTCAACGCGCGGTCGCTGTGACCTTGGAGGCATCGCAGCCGTGGAACCACAGGGGACAAAGCGGATACAGGTGCGGGGCATGCGGCCCGCTGAGGCGCCGCGCGTCGGCGCCATCACCCTGGCCAGCTACGACGCGTTCGGTCGGATCGAGGGCGAGTACCGCGAGTTCCTCGGTGACCCTCTGCAGCGGCTGAACGGCTGTACCGCGCTGCTGGTCGCCGAGGTGGATGGCGAGGTGGTGGGCACGGTGACCTTCGTGCTGCCCGGTGACGAGCAGTGGGAGGGCCGGCCCACGCCCGACGGCGACGCGGGGTTCCGGGTGCTCGCGGTCGCCGAGGGCCACCAGGGCATCGGCGTCGGCCGGCGGCTGGTCCAGGCGTGCATCGACCGTGCCAGCGAACTCGGACGTCATCGGCTACAGATCGTGTCGATGGCGTGGATGGTCCGCGCCCACCAGCTCTACCGACGCATGGGCTTCGTGCGCCGACCCGACCTCGATGTCCGCTTCCCCGGCGGTGACGGCCACGTGTTCACCCGCGACCTGACCGCAGAGGCACCCGAGCGCTTCCCGCCGCCCGGGCCGGTACCGCGCGAGCTGCCCTGGTTCGCCGACGTCTGGGAGTAGCCGGGCCCGCCCCTGCGCTACGCGCCGGTGAACAGCTGCTGCAGCGCGACGATCGCCAGCGGGACGAGGACCGCGAGCCCCAGCACCGCCACCACCAGCGCGAGCAGCCACCGGCCGGTACGGGGACCTCGATCGGGCGCGATCAGCCGGGTCCACTGCTCCCCGGGGTCCGGCTCGACCCGCTCGTCGCGGACGACCGCGGTCGCGGGGGACGGTGGTGGCCCGTCCGCATCCGGTGCCTGGACCGCTGGCTGCTCGCCACCTGCCGCTGACCCCTCGGCCCGCGCGGCCAGCACCTCGGCGACGATCCGGGCGGTGACGTCGGTCGCCTCGGCCGGCTCCTCGCTGGTGGCACGGCGTGGGGGCGGGTCCTCGGTGTGCCGAGCCGCC
Source organism: Nitriliruptoraceae bacterium (assembly GCA_046545715.1). Classification (GTDB taxonomy): domain Bacteria; phylum Actinomycetota; class Nitriliruptoria; order Nitriliruptorales; family Nitriliruptoraceae; genus SKTG01. The sequence continues at coordinate 5,292 of JBKGZF010000037.1, forward strand.
GCTGCGGACGCCGACACCCGTGGCGACGGTGCGTGGTCGAACACGTCCGCGACGATCCTGCGAGCGATCGTGCGGGGATCATCGGACACGTTGGGCCTGCGGCGCGCGGAAGGCGGGGCCACCGATGGTAGGGGCGGGACCGGCAGGGGTAGGCTCGGCGTCGATGTGCGGCCGCTTCCTCCTGCTGTCGAGCCCCGAGCAGCTCGCCGAGCGCTTCGAGGTCGACGAGGTGCGCGCTGACCCGCTCGCACCGCGCTACAACGTGGCACCGTCGACCGACATCTACGCCGTGATCGAGGACGAGACCCGTCGGCTGGGAACGCTGCGGTGGGGGTTCGTGCCGCCGTGGGCGAAACATGAGAAGGACGGCCCGCAGCCGATCAACGCCCGGATGGAGACGGTGGCGACCTCGCGGATGTTCGCCCCCAGCTTCAAGCGTCGCCGCTGCCTGGTCCCGGCCGACGGCTTCTACGAGTGGCAGCAGCGCCCCGAGGGCGGACGCAAGCAGCCCTACCACCTCGCCGACCCGGACGGCCGGCCCCTGGCCTTCGCCGGGATCTGGACCAGCTGGCGCGACCCGCGCGAGGAGGATGTCGCACCGCTGTTCAGCGCGGCGATCCTCACCACCGATGCGGCCGGGGTGATGGCCGAGATCCATCCGCGCATGCCGGTGGTGCTGCCCGCACCGCTCTGGGACGACTGGCTGACAGCTCCCGAGGACGACGCACCCCACCTGCTCGACACGCTGGCCGAGCTGCCGCCGCCGCAGCTGACGGCGACCGCGATCAGCACGCGGGTCAACTCGGTGCGCAACGACGGCCCCGAGCTGCTCGAGCCCGCCGAAGACGCCTGACCTCACGCCGCTCAGACGCCACGAGGGTCGTCGGGCATGGTGTCTCCCAGGAGGGGTCGGGCGTGCCCCCGCTCAGGAACTGGTGTCGGCGTCACCGGCAAGCGCTTCGTCGATGACGGTCGACAACGCCTCGACCGACTGCAGGCCGCGCAGGCCCCGATCCCCGACCGCGAACGACGGCGTGCCCTGGACCCCACGTTGCTGGGCGGCCTCACGGTCGCGGCGTACGGCCAGTTCCAGCGCCGGGTCGTCGAGGTCGCGCTCGAACCGCTCGGTGTCCAGGCCGAGGCGTTCGGCGGCGGCGAGCAGGCTCGCAGGTTCAGGCTCGACGCCGCCGGCGAACACCTCCTGCTTGAACTCCCAGAACGCGTCCTGCTGCTCGGCGGCGCGGCCGGCGACCGCGAGCTCGACCGCGCCCGGTCCCTGCAGCGGCAGGTCGTGCCAGACCAGGCGGACCTCACCGGACTCCACGTAGCGCTCGACCAGCTCGGGCTCGATCTGCCGGTCGTGCTGCTCGCAGTAGGGGCAGAGGAAGTCGCTGTAGACCGTGAGGGTCACCGGCGCATCGTCCGCGCCCAGGGTGGAGCGCTCGACCTCGTCGACCGCCACCAGCTCACGTTCGTCGACGCCGTCGCCGCCGCTGAACACCGCGGCACCGATCGCCAGGCCGACCAGCAAGCCGACCAGCCCCGTGGCGATCGGACTCAGCCCACCACTGCGTGGTGAGGGCCCGTCACTGGCCGCTGCGGGTGGCACCTGCGACCCCTGCTGGTCTGTCACCTCAGCCCCGATGCAGCTCGACGACCCGGCTCGCAGGCTACCCCGTGCCCCCACCGCGGCCGTCCACCGCAACGGTCAGCTCCCGGCCAGATCCGCTCGCACGGCATCAGCCAACGAGCGCGCGTCCCTGGCCCGCGCGGCGAGTCCGAGCCCGTCGAGCGCGGCACCGCCGACGTGCAGGCCGCGGGCCTCGGGCGCGTCGAGCGCGAAGCGCAGCCGCTCGACGCGATCGCGATGGCCGACCTCGTACTGCGGTAGGGCGTGGGGCCAGCGCACCACCGCCCGCTGTCCGGCCGGTGCCCGCAGCCGCAGCGCCCAGCGGACCTCGGCATCGACCCGGGTGGCGAGCGTCTCGTCATCGAGCTCGAGCGCTGCCGGGTCGTCGACCCGCCCGACCGAGGCCCGCACCAGGAAGGTGTCCGCTCCGGCCTGGTGGGGCCACTTCCGCGAGGTGATGGTGATCGCCTTGACGAGCCGGCCCTCGCCGCGTGGGACCAGCACCCCGGAGCCGACCGGTGCATCCTGCGCGTCCGCCGGGTCGTAGGCGAGCGCGACCACACCGACCGAGGTGGTGCGGATGCCGGCGAGCTCGCGTGCGGCGTCGGGGATCGGGTCGGCGAGCAGCATCGCCGCGACCGCGGGCGGGACGGCCAGGACCACCGCGTCGACCTCCTCGACCCGGTCGTCGAGGTGGAGGCACCAACCGCCCGCCCGGGCCGTCAGCGCCTGGACCGGGCTGGATCGCACGACCCGCTCCCCCAGCTCAGCGGCGAGGCGGTCCACCAATCGGGTGAGCCCACCGCGCAGAGTGAGGAACACCGGCCGGTCGTCGGCCGCCGTGCCCGCCCGGTGAGCACGCAGGCCGGCGAGCAGCGAGCGGTGGCCCCGAGCGGCCGCCCACACCGACGGCAGCGCCGCCTGTGCCGAGAGCCGACGCGCATCGCCGGCGTAGACCCCGCCGAGCAGCGGCTCTACCAGCCGCTCGACCACGGCCGGGCCCATGCGCTCGCCCACCAGGTCCGCGACGCTGCGGTCACCCGGTACCTGCCGTCGTGGCACCCATGGCTCGAGAGCGACGCGCACCACCTCCAGCGGCGTGAGCGCCCGGCTGCGTGCCAGCGCCCTGAGGTCGCTCGGCACGCCCATCACCGTGCCGGACGGCAGCGGACGCAGCCGGCCCCGCGTCCAGAGATGGACCTGGCCGGTGGCCGGTGCCACCAGGTCCTGGTCACCGAAGCCGAGCGCGCGCACGAGCGCCTCGCCCTCCGGCTGGCGCACCAGCAGCGCATCGGCACCGACGTCCAACGGGCGGCCCGCCAGCTCGAGGGTGTGGATCTGGCCACCGAGACGCTCCTGCGCCTCGAAGAGCACCACCTGCGCTTCGTCTTGCAGATGCCAGGCGGTCGCGAGCCCGGTCAGGCCACCGCCGATGACCGCGACGCGGCGCGCGGTCACGCCTGCCCCTGGCCGTCGCCGCCCTCTGAGCGATCATCGAGCTCGTGGTCGGCCACGGTGGCGACCACCTCGGTGAGCAGCTCGAGCAGGGTGTCGCGCCCGAGGTCGGCGGTCGTCAGCCGGGCGCCGAGCTCCTCGGCGATCGCCAGCAGCTGGGGATCGCCACCGGTGCCCGGCGCGACCGGGCACTCCACCACGTCCCGTTTGCCATGCTCCTCGACGATCGAGCGCAGCGCGTCGGCGGCGGTGGGGGTGCGCGTCTCGCCGCGCCAGGCGATCGATGCCGAGGTCAGCTCGATGCGCTCGCTGACGGCCTCGGCGACCTCACGCAGGAACGCAGCGTCACCCGCCTCGAGCTCGGGACCCGGATCCGGCGCGGTGACCAGCACGTGCGCGCCGCCCTTGGCGCCGGGAGCGACCGCTTGCGCGAGCCGCTCGTGCAGCGCCGGCAGCGCGTACCACGACACCACCCCGGTGTAGGCCGGCAACTGCGCCGAGCCGAGCGCGTGCAGCTCGGGGTCGACCGGCCAGGGAACCGTCGCCACACCGACGACCAGCGCCCCACCGGCACCGAGCCGCTCGGCGAGCTCCAGATGGTCCTCACGTGTGGTGGCCACCACCTCGACGCCCGTTCGCTCGGCCAGGGGGCCCGCGAGGTCACGACCACCCAGCAGGGCCACGGCCAGCTGCGCGCTCACGAGCCCACCTCGGACCCGGGCACGGTGCCGCTGCCCACCTGCGCGTCGGTGGGCGCGGAGGATGCTGCCGGGTCGGTGACCTCCCCCTCCACGTGGACGAGCTCCACCAACCGCTCCAGCACGGCGGGGTCGGTCTCGGGCAGCACCCCGTGGCCGAGGTTGAAGATGTGGTCGGCGGCGCCGCCCGCGCGACCAAGGACGTCGCGGGCGCGCTCGGCGACCTGATCGAAAGGGGCGAGACAGACCGCGGGCTCGAGGTTGCCCTGCAGTCCGGTGCCCGCCGGGACGCGGTGACGAGCACGATCCAACGGCACGCGCCAGTCGACCCCGACAACGTCGGCGCCGGCACGGGCCATCAGCTCCAGCAGCTCGCCGGTGCCGACCCCGAAGTGGATGCGCGGCACACCGAGGTCGGCGAGCTCCTCGAACACCCGCGCGCTGTGGGGCAGCACGTGCCGCTCGTAGTCGCTCGGGGCGAGCGCGCCCGCCCACGAGTCGAACAGCTGGACCGCCGACGCACCACGCTCGACCTGGGCGCGCAGGCTGGCGATCGTGATCGAGGCGAGCTGGTCGAGCAGTCGGTGCCAGGTCAACTCATCGGTGTACATCAGCGCCTTGGTGCGGCTGTAGCTGCGGGAGGGGCCCCCTTCCACGAGGTAGCTGGCGACCGTGAAGGGGGCGCCCGCGAACCCGATCAGCGGCACGTCGAGCTCGGCGACCAGGATCGAGACCGTGTCCAGCACGTAGGGCAGGTCGACCTCGGGCTCGAGGTTGCGCAGCCGGGCGAGGTCCTCGGGGCGTCGCACCGGTGGGTCGACCACCGGCCCGACCCCGGGTCGGATGGTGACGTCGATGCCGAGCGAGGCCACCGGGGTGACGATGTCGGAGAACAGGATCGCCGCGTCCGTGCCGTAGCGGCGCACCGGCTGCAGGGTGACCTCGGCGGCGAGCTCCGGGGTGTGGACGACCTGCTCGAAGCCGTGCTCGGCGCGGACCGCCCGGTACTCGGGCAACGCCCGCCCGGCCTGGCGCATGAACCACACCGGCACGGTGTCGTGGGGCTGTCCGCGACACGCACGCACGAACGGGCCATCGGCGTGACGCGCGCGCGCCTCTACGGGATCGATCACGACGGGTCCTGGCGGCGACGGTGGCGGGCAGGGAAGGCGAACGACCGGCTCGGCGGGCGGGTCGGCGCTGCGCACCGTACCGAGACGGGCCCACCGTCCCGCTCCCCGCCGGCACCCTCCACCTCGCGTGTGCATCTGCGCTCGCCCGCGCCGCCCACGCACCCACACCAGGGATGCATGCGGGCAGGTTCACGGTCGGGGTCGGGGTGGGCTGACAGGAGGAGCCGGCCTGTAAGCCGGATCCTGTTCCCGCGGTCGGTTGCCCGGCCGCGGTCGGCGACCATCTCTCTGGGACGTCGGTTACCCGACGTCTCGAGCGGCCTACCCGGGACCATCTCGGCGGGCCACCGGGTCCCTGCTCGGCCTTGCTCCGGGTGGGGCTTGCCTAGCCGCGACGGTCACCCGTCGCGCTGGTGAGCTCTTACCTCACCGTTTCACCCTTACCCACGGACGCGGAGGCCCGCGGGCGGTCTGCTCTCTGTTGCGCTTTCCGCGTGTCACCACGCCTGGGCGTTACCCAGCACCCTGCCCTGTGGAGTCCGGACTTTCCTCGCCCGGGCGCACGCAGCGCACCGGACGCGGCCGCCCGGCCGACTCCTCCTGTCGCCACCAGGGTACGCGAGGACGCGATGGGGCCCGACCGCCCCGAGCGCTGTGGATCAGATGACCTCGCCCGGCGTGGTCCGACCGCCGACGTCGAGGTAGAGGAAGGTCAGCTGCGCCTCGGCCACGACGGTGCCGTCGAGGTCCACCACCTCGACCTCGGCCACGACCTTGGGCTTCTCCCCCGCGTCGGCGGCGGTCAAGGCCGCGGTGAGCGCACCCTCGTCGACCCGCGCGTGCGCCTCGAGCTCACCGCTCGCCGGTGCCGTGTACCGCACGGACAGGCTGCCGACCACGGGCACGAACCCGCGCTCGACCAGAGGACGCAGGCGGCTGGAGGCAGCCATCGCGCCAGCGAGCTCCACCGGTGCGAGCTCGGCGATCGCGTGGACGCCACCGAGGTGGTTGGTCAGCGCCTCGTTGGAAGCGAGGACCGTCGTCGCCCGCCCGTCACCGACCGACCGCACGCGCGCACCGAGGTGCTGGTTGAACGGCAGGTCGTTGCCGAGCGCCACCAGCTCGTCGAGCACGTCGTCGCCCGTGCCACGCGTGCCCTCCCCCATCGTCGTG
>JBKGZF010000038.1:0-11182 GCA_046545715.1 Nitriliruptoraceae bacterium
CCCTGCTGCTGGCCTGGATCAACGTCCTGATCACCGAGGAGCTCTACGACACCGAGTACGTGGAGCAGTGGACCACCGGCTTCGAGGAGCTCGCCGAACACGTTGCGAGCATGACCCCTAAGTGGGCTGCGGAGATCACCGATCTGCCGGAGCAGACGATCCGCGACAGCATCCTGGAGATGGCCGCGCATGCGCCGCGCTCGCTGATCATGCCCGGGCGGCACGTCACGTGGTACGGCAACGACACCCAGCGGATGCGTGCGGTCTACCTCGTCAACACCCTGCTCGGTGCCTACGGCCGCGAGGGCGGCTTCTACTTCAACAAGTCCCCCTACCTCGAGGCATACCCCCACCCCCCGTACACGATCGCGGGCAGCGCGGGCGGGTGCTCGGCCGAGCCCAGTGATGGCGCGGAGGAGGGGCTCGGCGAGCTCGCGACCGGACCGACCGGCAAGGCCCGGGCCGACGGTGCCCAGGACACCTTCCTGCAGGGCCCGACGGCGATGCAGGAGCTGATCGAGCCCATGATCAGCGGTGAGCCGTACCCGATCGAGGGGCTGATCTGCTTCGGGACCAACCTGCTGCACTCGGTCCCCAACCCGGAACGCACCAAGGAGGCGCTGCGCAACCTCGAGCTCTTCGTCGCGATCGACGTGCTGCCGATGGAGCACATCGCCTGGGCCGACATCGTGCTGCCCGAGGCGACCTACCTCGAGCGCTACGAGGACCTGTTCTCGATGGCGCACAAGACCCCCTACATCGCCCTGCGCGAGCCCGCGGTCGAGCCGTCCTACGACACCCGCCCCGGCTGGTGGATGGCCAAGGAACTGGGTCAGCGGGTCGGCCTGGAGAGCTTCTTCCCCTGGGACGACTTCGAGGAGTACCTCAACACCCGGCTGCGGTCGGTCGGCTCCAGCCTGGACGAGCTGCGAGCCTCCAACGGGGTGCTCATCCAGGAGGGCAAGCCCTACCTGGAGGACTTCGAGGACGAGAGCCCCTTCGCGACCCCGTCGGGCAAGATCGAGCTGTACTCACAGCTCCTCGCCGACTACGACCTCGACCCGCTACCGGAGTACGAGCCGACCGAGGAGCCACCCGAGGGCTTCTTCCGCCTGCTCTACGGGCGCCACCCGGTCCACACCTTCGCCCGGACCCAGAACACCCCCGCGGCCGTCGAGGCCTACCCCGAGAACGAGGTGTGGATCAACGCAGCCGCGGCATCGGAGCTCGGGCTCGACCACGGTGAGCGGGTCATGCTCGAGAACCAGGACGGGGCCACCGACGGGCCGGTGAAGCTCAAGGTCACCGAGCGGATCCGCCGCGACGCGGTGTTCATGGTCCACGGCTTCGGGCACGACTCCGAGGGACTGAGCCAGGCCAACGGGCGGGGGGCCAGCGACACCAAGCTCCAGACCCGCTACGCGCTCGACCCGGTCAGCGGTGGAGCGGGGATGCGCGTGAACTTCGTGCGCATCGGAAGGGAGGGCTGAGATGCCGTCGTCATTCCTGCTCGACCTGACCCAGTGCATCGGCTGCCAGGGCTGTGAGGTGGCCTGCAAGACCGGCAACCAGCTGCCGACGGGCGTCAGCTACATCAACATCAGCGAGCGGGTGCAGGGCACCTTCCCTGACCTCTCCGGCGGGTTCGACAACCTGCGCTGCTACCACTGCTCGGACGCCGCCTGCGTCAACGTGTGCCCGACCGGTGCGCTGTTCCAGGAGGACGGTCTCACGCGGCTCAACACCGATGCGTGCAGCGGCTGCGGCTACTGCGCCCAGTCGTGCCCGTACGGCGTGCCGCAGATGGTCGACGGGGTCGCCACCAAGTGCGACGGCTGCCGTGACGTCGTCCGTGCGGGTGGCACGCCCTGGTGCGTGACGACCTGCCCCAGCGACGCGCTGCGCTTCGGCGAGCGGGCCGACATCGCCGCCGAGGCCCACAACCGCGCGAGCAGGATGCGGGGGAAGTACCCCAACGCGCAGGTCTACGGCGAGAGCCAGGCCAACGGGCTCGGTGTGCTCATGGTGCTGCCTGACGAGCCCGAGGCCCTCGGGCTCCCGCGCGACCCGGACATCCCGACGATCACCCGCGGCTGGCAGGACTACGTCAAGCCGGTCGGCTTCGGCGTCACCACCGCATCGATCATCGCGGCCGGCATCGCCGGTGTCATCGCCCGACGCAACCACATGCATGAGCTGCAGGAGCTCGGCGTCGAAGGCGAAGGCGAACCGAGCACCGAGGAGGGCCGCGGCGACGCGGACGACCGTGAGGTGGAGTCATGAGGACCAAGCGCTCGACCTTGGCCGTCGAGGTGGAGCAGACCTCACCGGACGGGGGCGACGAGGTGATCCTGCGCTTCCGTCCGGGGCAGCGCTACGTCCACCTGCTCGTGGCGGCGTCGTTCGTCGTGCTGTTCCTGACGGGGCTGCCCCTGATCTTCGATCCCCTGTCCTTCCTCGCGGAGGGGGGCTGGACCCGCATCCTCCACCGGATCGCGGCGGTCGGGTTCATGTCCGTGCCGATCCTCTACTTCATCGTCGATCGCGAGGGCGCGAAGCAGCTGATCAAGGAGTCGTTCACCTTCGATCGCGACGACTTCAACTGGCTGATGCACATCGGGCGGTACGTCCTCGGCAACGCGGCCGACATGCCGCCCCAGGGCCGGCTCAACGCCGGCCAGAAGCTGCACCACGCTGCGGTGATGGTCCTCTCGGCCGGGGTGGTGATCTCCGGACTGCTGCTGTGGTTCGCCAAGGCGTCGCTGTCTGACTCGATGCTGGGCTGGACGGTGGTGATCCACGACGTCTCGATGGGCGCGCTGGTGCTGCTGCTCATCGGCCACGTCTACTTCACCGTGGTCTACAAGGCCATCAACAACATGCACACCGGCTACATGCCGCGCACCAAGGCCGAGATCGAGCACGCCAAGTGGGTGGCGGAGATCGAGGGGGAAGCGAGCGGGTCCGAGGACGGTGCCTCGGACCGGGATGAGCCAACGAGCACCTCCGAGCCACAGAGCTGAACACGTGGGTACCGGTGACCTGCCGGACCCGATGACCAAGAGCACAGAGAAGGGCGAGAGATGGTCACATCACGTTTCTACCGGTCGCTGATCGCGACGATGCTGGCCCTGGCCATGGTGCTCACCGCCTGTGGCGGTGAGGATCCTGACGAGGGCGCCGAGGAGGGCGAAGAGCTCGCGCTCGATCTCGAGGACGAAGAGGACGAGGGGGCCGATGAGGCCGACGAGGCCGACGAGACCGATGAGGCGGACGGCGAGGACGAGGGCGACGACGAGGCCGAGGAAGGGTCGTTCGACCTCGAGGGTGCTGTCGTCGAGTACGCCAGCACGATCCCCGACGGCTGGATGAACGAGGGCGACACCGAGGCATTCAAGGAGGCGCTCGAGGTCGACGGTGCCGTGCTGATCGACGTGCGTGAGGAGAGCGAGTTCGCAGAGGGGCACATCCCTGGTGCGGTCAACATCCCGATCCGCACCCTGGGTGACAACCTCAGCGCCATCCCTACCGACCAGCCGGTCTGGGTCGTCTGCGCCAGTGGCTGGCGTGCGGGACTGGCGACCTCGTCGCTGCGGATGATGGGCTACGACAACGTCAACGCCTACGCGCCGTCGGTCCAGGGTTGGGAGGAGGCCGGCGAGGAGCTGGTCAACGAGGACAACCAGCCCGAGGACTTCGGTGACCCCGGATTCGAGCCGGAGCTGGTCGATGCGGTCAGCGGGTTCCTCGCGGGCATCCCCGACGGCTACTACGGCAACTCGCTCGACGAGGTGAAGCAGGCCATGGACGCCGGGACCACGATCCTGGACGTACGGCAGCCCGAGGAGTACGAGGAGGGCCACATCGCCGACGCGCTCTCGCTGCCGCTGCGCGAGATCGGCTCCAGCGACGTGGAGATCCCGACCGACAGCAACGTGATCGTGATGTGCCAGTCCGGCTACCGGGCGGCGCTGGCGCTGCCGATCCTCCACGTGCTCGGCTACGACAACGTTCAGGCCTTCCCGGGCAGCTTCGCTGCCTGGGAGGAGGCCGACGAGCCGATCGAGTCCTAGTCCGCAGCTGACGGGTCCACGGTGTGGGGGTGCAGCTCGCTGCGCCCCCACACCGGCTGGCAGGAGCGCGGTCGTGCGGCCGGGTCTGGATCGAGCTGCGAGGTTGGCCGCTAGTGTGTCGGTGACGCCGACGGCTGATCAGGAGATGCCGATGAGTAGGTCCAAGGTCGCCAAGAGGATCGACAAGCTCGAGAAGGAAGCTGACCAGCTGCGCAAGAAGGCCGAGAAGAAGGGCAAGCAGCTCAGCACGGAGGCCTCCGGCCGGATCGAGGATCTCCGCAAGGAGGAGAAGAGCAGCAAGAAGGGCCTGGTGATGCTGCTGCTGGCGGCTGCCGGCGCCGCTGCTGCCTTCGTGCTCAAGAAGAAGCGCGACCAGGAGCTCGACGAGGCGCTCTGGGAGGAGCCGCGCTCGATCTGACGGTGGTCGTCGCCGACAGCTGACCAGTGGCCGACCCTGCGGGGTCGGCCACTGTGGATGGAAGGGCGCGTGCGACCCTGGGGAGTTCCACACGTGTGAACACCGCTGTGGAGTTCCATGGACGTAGTTCCCCACAAGTCCACAGCCGTGTCCACAGGCGACGCGTTCTCCCCATCGTGATCTGCCATCGCGCTCGGCCGGTCGTGGTCGGCCGGCCGCGGTCAGCTGCCGAGCTCAGCGCGCCGGCGCTCGCGTCGTTCGGCGTCCTGACGCGCGATCACCGCCTCGGCCTCCTCGGGGGTCGGTGCCGAGCCGCCGAGATGAGCAGGCAGCCACCAGTCGTCCGGTGGTGGCCCCGGACGCTGGGGATAGGCGCGCTGCAGCTGGTCGAGCAGCGCGGTGATGCGCTCCATCACCTCGCTGGTGCGTGCCATGCCGGTCCGGGCGCTGGGACGGAAGGGCTCGCCGTAGCGCACCATCACCACCACCCCTCGGGGTGGTCGCGGCTGACGTCCCTTGGTCAGCAGCCGGTGGCTGCCCCACACCGCCACCGGCACGATCGGGGCCTGCACCCGGTCGGCGAGGCGGACCGCGCCGCTCTTGCCGCGGCGCGGCACGAACGAGGGGCTGATCGTGCCCTCGGGGTGGACCCCCACCAGCTCGCCGCGCTCCAGGGCGCTGCTGGCGACGTCCGCGGCGGCCCGGGCGTCGCCGTGCACGTCCACCGGGATCTGGCCGAGCTCGCGCAGCGCCGCGCCGACGACCGGGAGCTCGAAGAACTCGCGTCGAGCCAGGAACCGGACCTCGCGCCGGGGTCGGGGTGGCGCCAGCATCACGAAGGAGAAGTCGAGGTAGCCGATGTGGTTGCTGGCCAGCACCGCCGGGCCGTGGTCGGGGATGTTGCGGTGACCCGAGGAGCGCAGGTCGATGTCCATCGCGCGGAAGCCGGCCTCGAACAGCCGGCTGCCGACCGTGTAGAGCGCACCCACCTCGTCGACTCCGTCCCGCTGGCGTTGGTGGTCCGATCGTGGGTGCGGCAGGCTATGTGGCGTCGGCTCGCCCGACCGAGCCGCACGACGGCCCGCAGCCACATCACCCGCCGAACCGGATCGACGAGGACCCCATGGCCTTCGAACCCTTCACCGTGCCGCCGCAGCTGCACGGCACGCTACCGGCGCTCGTCACGCCGCTGACCCCGCAACGGCGGCTGGCGCTCGACGACACGGCGACGCTGGTGCATCGGGCCATCGATGAGGGGGCCAACGGTGTGTTGGTCGCCGGCAGCACCGGCGAGGGTGCGCTGCTCGACCCCGAGCTGCGCGTCGCCCTGACCGAGCGTGCCCGCGTCGAGCTCGACAACCGTCCGCAGGGCGACGCTGACCCCACGCCCCTGCTGGTCGCCGGCGCGTGCGCCTCCACGCTCGCGGGCCTGCACGCCGATGTGTCGCGGCTGGCCGCCGCCGGGGCCGATGTGGTCCTGGTCCTCGCGCCGGCCACCTACCCCCTGCGCAGCCACGAGCTCGAGGCGCTCCACCTCGACATCGCCGAGCGGGCCGAGGCACCCACGCTCATCTACCACATCCCCCAGATCACCGGCTCGAGCCTGGAGCCGGAGGCGGTGGATCGCCTGGCTGCCCATGAGCGGATCATCGGCATGAAGGACTCCTCACCCGACGCACAGCGCCGGGCGCGCTTCGTCGCCGCGGCCGAGCGGGCGACGGGCAGCTTCGCGGTGGTGAGCGGACACGCCCCGACGCTGCGCGATGCGCTCGAGGCGGGTGTCACCGGCTCGATCCTGGCCGTCGCCAACGTGCGGCAGCGTCAGGCCGTCGGCTTGCACGCCGCCGTCGCCGCCGGTGACCAGGAGCGGGCCGGCGAGCTGCAGCGGCGGCTGACCGCGACCACCGAGGGGCTGCAGCGGGTCGGGCGGTCCACCCAGGCCGCGCTGAAGGCGTCGTTGCAGCTCGAGGGCGTCATCGCCGAGCGGTGGTGCGTCCCGCCGCTGGACTCGGTGCCGCCCGACCAGCTCGACCTGGTGCGCACCGCCATGCTCAGCTGAGCGGCGGGTCAGGCCACCCGCTCCAGCAGGTCGGTGATCAACCGCCCGACCTGGGGCAGCTCGATCAGGAAGCCGTCATGGCCGTAGGGCGAGCGGATCAGGTGCGCGCGCTCGCCGGGGACGCGCAGGTGGTGGGCGAGCGCGTGCTGCTCCTCGAGCGGGTAGAGCCGGTCGCTGTCGACCCCGGCGACCAGGACCGTGGCGTCGACCGAGGACAGCGCCGCGCGCACCCCGCCGCGGTCCCGTCCGATGTCGTGGCTGTTCATCGCAGCGGTGAGCACCACGTAGCTGGCGGCGTCGAAGCGGTGGGTGAGCTTCTCGCCATGGTGGTCGAGGTAGGACTCCACCGCGTAGCGCCCCCCGGCGAACGGATCCTCGTCGCCCTGGGGGTCACGGCCGAAGCGCAGCGAGAACTCCTCGCGGCTGCGGTAGCTCCAGTGGGCGAGCCGGCGGGCCAGGGCCAGCCCGGTGTGCGGGCCGGGGGCGTGGGGGTCGTCGTGAGCACGGTCGAGGTAGTCGCCGTCGCGGTAGTGGGGGTCGGCCTGGATCGCGCGGATCTGGATCGACTGCAGCGCGATCTGGTCGGGGGTCGCCGTGGCCGAGACCGCGATCGGCGCGATCCCCCGGACCCGCTGCGGTGCCATCACCGCCCACTCCAGCACCCGCATCGCACCCATCGAGCCGCCGATCACCGCCGCCCAGGAGGCGATGCCGAGGTGGTCGGCCAGGGCCAGCTCAGCGGTGACCTGGTCGCGGATCGTGATGGCCGGGAAGCGCGACGCCCACGGCCGGCCATCGGGTGCGGGCGAGGCGGGCCCGGTCGAGCCCTGGCAGCCGCCGAGCACGTTGGGTGCGACCACGAACCAGTGCCGGGTGTCGATGGGGCAGTCCGGACCGATCAGCCCGTCCCACCAGCCGGGGGTGGGGTGGCCCGGCTCGACGGGCCCGACCACGTGGCTGTCGCCGGTGAGGGCGTGCAGCACCAGCACGGCGTTGTCGCCAGCCGCGTTGAGCTCCCCCCAGGTCTCGTAGGCCAGGGTGACCTCGGGCACCTCACCGCCGCGCTCGAGGGGCACCCTGCCGACCGTGACGAAGCGACGGCGACCCGTAGGGTCGCCGTCGCGCCACGCGCCGGTCGCTCGACGCGTCACGGCTGGTCGCTGGCCTTCGCGGCCCGGAAGCCAGCCTCGAGGTCGGCGATCAGGTCGCTTGCGTCCTCGAGCCCGACCGAGAGCCGCACCAGCCCCGGGGTGACCCCGGCCGAGCGCTGCTCCTCGTCGGTGAGCTGCTGGTGGGTCGTGCTGGCCGGGTGGATGATCAGGCTGCGAACGTCACCGATGTTGGCCAGGTGGGTGAACAGCTCGACGCCGTCCACGAACCGTCGGCCAGCCTCCACCCCGCCGCGCAGCTCGAAGGAGAGCACCGCGCCCACGCCCTTGGGGGCGTAGCGCTGGGCGGCGTCGTGCCATGCGCTGGAGGGCAGCCCCGCATACCACACGGTGTCGACCTCGTCGCGGGCCTCGAGCCACTCGGCGAGCGCCTGGGCGTTGGCGACGTGGCGCTCCATGCGCAGGTCGAGGGTCTCGATGCCCTGCAGCAGCAGGAAGGCGTTCTGCGGGCTGAGCGCCGGGCCGAGGTCACGCAGCAGCTGCACGCGCAGCTTGATGGCGTAGGCACCGCCCTCGTTGCCGAGCGCCTCCCAGTAGTTGAGGCCGTGGTAGGAGGGGTCGGGCTGGGTCAGGCCCGGGAAGCGATCGGCGTGTGCCCCGAAGTCGAACCGGCCTCCGTCGACCACGATCCCGGCGATGGCGGTGCCGTGGCCACCGAGGAACTTGGTCGCCGAGTGGAGCACGATGTCGGCACCGTGCTCGAAGGGACGGATCAGGTAGGGGGTCGCGATCGTGTTGTCGATGATCAACGGGAGCCCGGCGGTGTGGGCGACCTCGGCGACGCCGGCGATGTCGAGCACATCGATGCGCGGGTTGCCGATCGACTCGCCGTAGAGCGCCTTGGTCTCGGGTCGGATCGCGGCGCGCCACTCGTCGAGGTCATCCGGGTCCTCGACGAAGGTGACCTCGATGCCCATCTTGGGCAGGGTGTAGGCGAACAGGTTGTAGGTGCCGCCGTAGAGCGAGGCGGACGAGACGATGTGGTCGCCGGACTCGGCGAGGTTGAGGATCGCCAGGGTCTCGGCCGCCTGCCCGGAGGCCACCGCCAACGCTGCGACCCCACCTTCGAGCGCTGCCACGCGCTGTTCGACCACGTCGGTGGTCGGGTTCATGATCCGGGTGTAGATGTTGCCCGGCTCGGCGAGCGAGAACAGACGCTCGGCGCGGTCGGTGTCACCCAGGTCGAACGAGGTGGTCTGGTAGATCGGCGTCGCACGCGCACCGGTGGTCGGATCCGGCGCGGCGCCGGCGTGGATCTGGCGCGTGGCGAACGACCACGCGGAGGACGGCTGCTGGCTCACGTCTGGCTCCTGGCAGGATTGGCCTTGACACGGCTCGCGACGCTACGGCCGGCTGCGGCGTGACCCCGGAGGCGGGGCGGGAGAACGGTGCGAACCTAGTGGATGCCACCGCGAGGGGCCGGCCCGTCGCGGGCCGGCCCCTCGCGGTTCACTCGTGCGCAGCGTGATCGCCTCAGCGGGTGAGGTCGAAGCGGTCGTTCTCCATGACCTTGACGAAGCCGTCGACGAACTTCTCGAGCATGCGCTGCTCGCCGCCGTTCGCGGCGTACTCCTCGGTGATCGCGCGCAGCTGCGAGTTGTGGCCGAAGATGAGGTCGACCCGTGTCGCGGTCCACCGCGGCTCACCGGTCGCACGGTCGCGGCCCTCGAAGCGCTCCTCGCCCTCACCGACCGGCGACCACTCGGTGCCCATGTCGGTGAGGTTGACGAAGAAGTCGTTGCTGAGCTGGCCGGGGCGGTCGGTCAGGATCCCGTCGGTGTTGTCGGCATCGGCGTTGACGCCGATGGTGCGCATGCCACCGAGCAGGGCCGCCATCTCCGGGGCGGTCAGGTTGAGCATGAACGCCCGCTCGACCATCAGGTGCTCGGTCGGGGCACCGGAGTGCTTCTGCACGTAGTTGCGGAAGGCGTCGTGCGTCGGCTCGAGGTACTGGAAGGTGTCGACCTCGGTCATCTCCTGGGTCGCGTCGGTGCGACCCGGGGTGAACGGGACCGTGATCTGGTGGCCGGCGGCCTGGGCCGCCATCTCGACACCGACGCAACCGCCGAGGACGATCAGGTCGGCCAGTGAGATGTTGGCCGGCGAGGCGTCCTTGATCCGCTCGAGCTGGTCGATGACGCTCGACACGCCGGAGCGCACGTTGACGTCCCAGCCGGCCTGTGGCTCCAGCCGGATACGTGCGCCGTTGGCGCCGCCGCGGTGGTCGGTCTGGCGGTAGGTGCAGGCCGAGGCCCAGGCGGTGCCGACCAGTTGCGCGGCGCTGAGGCCGGAGTCCGCGAGCTGCTGCTTGAGCTCGGCGATCTCGTCCTCACCGACCAGCGGACCCTCGTGCGGGGGCACCGGGTCCTGCCAGATCAGGACCTCGTCGGGCACCTGCGGCCCGCGGTAGCGCTCACGCGGACCCATGTCGCGGTGCAGGAGCTTGAACCAGGCGCGGGCGAACTCGTCGGCCAGCCGCTCGGGGTGCTCGTGGAACTCCTTGGAGATCTCGAGGTAGTCCGGGTCGGTGATCATCGCCATGTCGGCGGCGGTCATCACCGGCGGGTTGTACTTGCCCTCGATGTGCGCGTCGGGGACCCAGTACCCGTCCTTGACCTCCACGGGCTCCCACTGCTTGGCACCGGCGGGTGACTCGACCACGTGCCACTGGTGGGCGAAGATCGTGTCGAGGTAGGTGTTGTCCCACGTCGTCGGCGTCGGGGTCCAGGCGCCCTCGAGACCCGAGGTGAGGGTGTACTCGGCCACGCCGGTCCCGTGGGGGTTGGACCAGCCAAGGCCCATCTCGTTGAGCTTGGCGGCCTCCGGAGCCTCGCCGAGCCCCTCTGCCGGGACGGCACCGTGCATCTTGCCGAAGGTGTGGCCACCCACGGTCAGCGCGACCGTCTCGCGGTCGTTCATGGCCATGCGGTCGAAGGTCTCACGCACGTCCTGCGCGGACTTGAGCGCATCCGGGACGCCGTTGGGGCCCTCCGGGTTGACGTAGATCAGGCCCATCTGCACCGCGGCCAGCGGCTTGTCGAGGACGCGGTCGCCGTCCTCGAAGCTGCCCGTGTAGCGCTCATCGGTGGTCGCCAGCCACTCGGTCTCGGGGCCCCAGTAGATGTCGTCCTCGGGCGCCCAGACGTCCTTGCGGCCGAACGCGAAGCCGAAGGTGCGAAAGCCCATCGTCTCCAGTGCGCGGTTGCCGGCGAAGACGATCAGGTCGGCCCAGGAGATCCGCTCGCCGTACTTCTGCTTGATCGGCAGCAGCAGGCGGCGGGCCTTGTCCAGGCTGGCGTTGTCCGGCCAGCTGTTGAGCGGTGCGAAGCGCTGCGCACCGGTGCCGGCGCCACCGCGGCCGTCGACCTGCCGGTAGGTGCCGGCTGCGTGCCACGACATGCGGATGAGGAACGGCCCGTAGTGCCCCCAGTCGGCGGGCCACCAGTCCTGCGAGTCGGTCATC
>JBKGZF010000039.1:0-11065 GCA_046545715.1 Nitriliruptoraceae bacterium
CCTTCAAGCCGACCGGCCGTTCGTGGTAGAGGCGGAACGTCTCAGTCAGCCCCTCGGCGATGATCGCCGGGCGGCTCGGATCGACCTCGACGCCGGCCAGCTGGTGCAGGGTCCGTCGCTCGGAGCGCCGACGCTGAGTGGGGGGCTGGCTCCCCAGGTCCTGCGTCACGCTCACACCTCCTTGGCGAAGGTGCGCGCCCGTCGCAGGAACACCACGTAGCCGAGCACCAGGACCACCACGGCCCACCCGGCTGCCCCGCCGAGGGTCGCGAGGTCCGGCAGGCCGGGGGGGCCGTCGACCAGGCGCGGGGTCGCATCCCCGCTGGCCACGACCGGACCGAACAGCCCGACCCGGAACAGCTCCACGAACCAGGTGGTGGGGTTGATCACCAGCAGGGTCTCGATCCATGCGAAGCGACCACCCTCGAGCATGCTGCTGACCAGGGCGATCGGATAGATCACCGGCGTCGCGTAGAACCACACCTGGAAGATGACGACGAACAGCTCCTGCAGGTCGCGGAAGACGACGTTGACCCCTGCGAACCACATCGCCATGCCGGAGGCGAACAGCGTCAGCAGCGCGATCGCCGCCAGCGTCACCGGCAGGTAGAGCAGCACCCCGATGCCCCGGGTGTAGAGCAGGTAGGGACTGAGCACCAGCAGCGCCAGCAGCAGGTGGATCAGCTGAGCGAACACGTGCGAGAGCGGCAGCACCTCACGGGGGAAGTAGACCTTGCGCACCAGATCACCGTTGCCGACGATCGAGTGGATCGCCCCCTGACAGGAGTTCTGGAAGAACTGCCACAGCAGGTAGCCGGAGATGAAGAAGGCCGGGAAGTCATCCACCGGGATGCGCACGATCAGCGTGAACACCACGCTGAACACGCCGGTCATCAGCACCGGAGTGAGCATCGACCACAGGAAACCGAGCGCGGAGTTCTTGTAGCGGACCTTGAGCTCCTTGCGCACCAGCTGCACCAGCAGCTCACGCGCCCGCCACAGCTCGAAGAGCTTGGTACCGACGAGCCGCACGGCCCGGGTGGGACCGGCGGGGACATCGACGTCGGAGGGGAGCCGGCCGCCCATCACACACCCCCTGCCGTGTCCCGTGCCACGCCCGCA
The DNA here is from genome assembly GCA_046545715.1 of Nitriliruptoraceae bacterium. Lineage (GTDB taxonomy): Bacteria > Actinomycetota > Nitriliruptoria > Nitriliruptorales > Nitriliruptoraceae > SKTG01. The sequence continues at coordinate 1,123 of JBKGZF010000039.1, forward strand.
CCCCCGCGGCTCGACGCGCTCGTGTTTCTACCACAGCGACGCGACGGCCCCCGACGGTGACGCCGTACCGGCGCCCACATCCTCATGAGCAGGACCTCCCTGGACAGATCCTCATGCGCGCGCTGGCACCGTGGCCCCCACCGACAGCGTCGTGGCGTCGGCGATCCGCTGCTGTGCGCCCACCAGCGCCCCGTCGACCGCCGTGACCGCACAGCCGATCCGCACGCTCGCTCCGGTCACGACCCCGCGTAGCCGGCTGTCGTCACCCACGGTCGTCGCCGCGTCGAGCACCGTGTCGTCGAGCTGCGCGCCAGCCCCCACCTGCGAGCCGCGTCCGAGCACCACGTGCGGACCGATGCGTGCATCCTCGCCCACCCGGGCGCCGGCGCACAGCAGAGCGGTCGGCGCTACCTGGGCGGTCGCAGCCACCTCGACGTCCGGTGCCCATCGCTCGCCCAGCGTCGGCCATCTCAGCTCACCCTCGAGCGCCAGGCGATGCCCTTCGAGGTAGCGCTCGCGGGTACCCAGATCCGCCCACACCGCCGAGGACACGAACCCCTCGACGTGCTGGCCATCGGCGACCAGCTGAGGGAAGACGGTCCGCTCGAACGACAGCGGCCCCGGCGGGAAGCCGAGCACCGCGTCCGGCTCGAGCACGTAGGTGCCTGCGTTGACCGCGTCCTGGCCCGGCAGCTCCCCCGGCGCCGGCTTCTCCACGAAGCCGACGATCCGGCTGCCCTCGCGGACGCAGACTCCGTAGGCGGAGGTGTCGTCCACCCGCGTGAGCACCAGGGTCGCCACCGCCGATGCCCGACGGTGCGCTGCGACCGCGGCCGTGAGGTCGACGTCGGTGAGGATGTCGCCGTTGAGCACGAGGAAGGTGTCTGCGACCCGCTCAGCTGCGGTGCGCACGCCCCCGGCGGTGTCGAGCGGCTCGGGCTCGGGGACCGTCTCGAGCCGCAGACCGAGATGCTGCGCCCACGGATCGAGGCCGCGGAACGGGGCGGTGTCCGCACCGACGATCAGCCACACGCGCTCCACCCCGGCCTCCGCGAGCCGGGCGAGGACCCCGGCCAGGAAGGGCTCGCCGCAGAACGGCAGCAGCGGCTTGGGGGTCGTCGCGGTCAGCGGCCATAGCCGGGTCCCCGCCCCGCCGGCGACGATCATGGCATCGGTGAGGCTCACGGCCCTACCCCGCGGTCCGATGCCGCCAGGCCCTCCTGCAACGGCGGCGCGGCACCCTGCGGCGGGCGACCATGCCGCTCCCCGGTCGGACTGCGGCCGGACGGACCGAGCCGCTCGAACAGCCAGGTCAGTGCGACCCAGCCCGCCAGCGCGACCCAGAGCAGCGGCCGCAGCGCGCGCAACGGTCCGGTCAGGCGCTGCGCGCTGTAGCGCTGGAGGCTCTGCGCATGCCACACCAGCGCCCGCCCCCGGGCCCGACGGGTCGAGGCGCCGACGAGGTGCACCACCTCGACGCCCGGTTGGTAGCGCAGGCGCCAGCCCGCCGCACGCAGCCGATCGGCCAGGTCGACGTCCTCGACGTAGAGGAAGTAGCCGGGGTCGAACCCACCTATCGCCTCGAACGCCTCGCGGCGCACCGCCATCACGCAGCCCGAGAGCCAGTCGACATCCCGCGGCACGTCCACCGCCGCATCCCGTTCGTGGTAACGCCGGGTCCACCGGTTGTCGGGCAGCAGCCGGCCGAGCAGGGCGTGGCCGATCGCGGTGCGCACGTCCGGCCGCCGGCGTGCCGAGGCCTGTGGCCGCCCGTCCGGGTAGATCACGCGCGGTCCCACCGCCGCCACCTGCTCGTCGCACGCGAGCACCTCGACCAGTTCGGACACAGCCCCGGGCCCAAAGCGCACGTCGGCGTTCGCGACCACGATCGCCTCCGCCGAGGTGGCACGCACGCCCGCGTTGGCCGCTCGGGCGAACCCGACGTTGGCGAGCTCGATGACCCGCACGCCGGGCGCGGCGGCGCGCACGGCCGTAGCCGTCCCATCAACCGACCCCGAGTCGACCACGACCCGCTCGAGCTCCACCGGCAGCGTGCTCAGCGCCGCTAGGACCTCGTCACGGGTGTCGTGGGTGACCAGCACGACGGCTGTGCGGATGCCCGGCTCCAGGCCGCGCGCATCAACCGGGGTCATCGTCGGAGGCAGCCTCGTCGTCAGCGGCGTCGTCGGGTGGATCGGCCGGGTCATCCTGCTCTGCGGTCTCCCCGTCGTCGTCCTGCTCGTCCTCGTCCGCCTCGTCGGTGGCGGTGTCGTCCACGAGCTCGTCGTCGCCCGTGCCGTCGTCCTCGGTCCCCTCGGCCTCTGTCTCTGGGTCCGTCTCGGCGCTCGCCTCGCTCGTCGCGTCGTCGTTCAACTCGGGCTCGGGCTCGGCGCCGGGTTCGTCGCTCGGCACCCCCTCGAGCGCGTCCTCACCCACGCTGACCAGGACGTCGACCCCGTCAGGGGGCGTGAGCTCGTCCGGCAGTGGCTCGGGTTCGACCCCGAGGGTGTCGGCGACCCAGCGGGCGCGCTGCTCACCACCCGTCACCTCGAAGACGCGGGTGGTCGACCCGGCGGTAGCCCCCGAGGGGGCGGGCCCGACCGCGCCCGCCTCGAAGCCGGCGAACTGCAACGTCGAGCGCACGATCGATGCGGCCTCGGTGCCGGCATCGGTGTACACCGACACCGAGGTCTCGGCACGCTCGTCACGGCTGCCCCGTGGCTCGACGGGCTCGCCCTCGCGCACCTTGTCGAACAGCGCCTGCGCTCCAGGTTGGTAGGCGATCATGTAGTCGACGCCGTCGATCGTGCGCGGGAACGCCGGGACCGTGGTCATCGGCATGCCCTGGTCGACGACACCGCGCGCCTCGTTGGCCAGACGGACCATCTGGCCCATGGCCAGGCCCTCGTCGGTGGTGACGTTGGAGGCCACGTCCTCGACCAGCTGGGAGAGCCGACGGGGGTTGGCCAGGACGCGGGCCTCGGTGAGCTCGCTGATGACCGAGCGCAGGAAGATCTGCTGACGATCGATGCGCTCGAAGTCGGCCCGTTCGCCCTGCCGTGAGCGCACGAAGGCCAGCGTGTCGGTGGCGTCCATGTCGTGGCAGCCCGCCTCGAAGTCCGCCCCGGCACGCCAGTCGCGTAGGGGCTCGTCCAGGCAGATCTCGACCGTGCCGAGGGTCCGCACGACCTCGATGAAGCCGCCCAGCGAGACGGCCCCGTAGTGGTTGACGGGCAGCCCGAAGTTCTCGCGGATGACCCGGATCAGCTCGTCGGGCCCACCCGCGAAGGTCTCGGTGAGCTTGCGCGTCCGGGTGCCGTCGGTGACCAGCAGGTCGCGCGGCAGGCTCACCAGGCTGATCGACTCACGATCGGCGCTGATCGAGACGTAGATCATGACGTCGCTGCGCTGACCCTCGAAGTCACCGAGCGAGAGGCCGGAGCGGTCCTCGTCCTCGAGCTCGTCGCGCGCATCCGAGCCGACCACCAGGAAGTGGCGCGCCTCGCTCGGGGCATCGACCTCCTCGAGCTCGGGCACGGGCACCCGGGTGAGGTTCGTCTCCGCTTGGTCGAGCAGCAGCTGTGCGCTGGTGTAGGCGGCCACCCCACCGGTTATCAGCACGAGCGTCAGCGCCGCAGCGACCACGCGCAGCACGCGGAAGCGGCGGCCACGCTCGACCGTCGGCCCCCACGGCCCCGGCTCACCGGTGCTGTCCATGCCCTGTCATCCTCTCTGGGGTGCCGCCGGACCCTCCGACCGCACCCGCAGCCCCAGCCGGGCCGTGGCCCCGCTCACTGCTGCTGATCCTCACCCACCGTCACCAGCAGGTCGACCGGCTCGTCCTCGAACTCCGGCTGCGACTCGACGGGCTCCAGCGAGATGTCGTCGCCGAGCACCTCACCGAGCTCGGCCGCGGCCAGTGCGAGCACCTCGTCGTCCTCCGCGAAGCGTACGCGGGTGGTGGAGGTATCGAACGATGGGGCGTTGCCCGTTCCGATCACCTCCCAGCCGGCGGTCTCGAGCCGGACCTGTACATCCGCGGCGAGCCCGTCGATGCCCGCCCCGTTGAGCACCCCCACCGTGAGGTCCTCGAACAGCGCCTGGCGCAGCTCCTGCTGGTCCTCAGCGGTCGCCGCGAGCTCGGTGCCGTCCTGGAGGTGCTGGAAGCGCACCTGGTACTCCTCGGCGAGCTCGATGACCTCGTCGGTCTCACGGTTGAGCACCACGGGCAGCTGGTCCACGTCCAGCCGGGTCGGGCGCGCGAGCGCTGCGGCGAGCTCCAGGCTGCGCCGTCCCCGCAGCGAGACGTCGGTCTCGACCTCCTCCTGCAACGCTCGAATGACCCCTCGTACCTCCCACGGCGAGGTGACCGCCCACCGGGTGTCCATGGCCGCGGCGAGCCCGCGCACCGCGTCGGCGACCGCAGCGACCCGCTGCTGGTCCTCGGCCGTCCGCAGGGTGGAGCGCAGCTCGTCCGGCGTGGGCTGGTCACAGCCGCGGCGTCCACAGATCTCGACCGGACCGATGACGTCCAGGATGCGTGGCAGGGCATCGACCGAGACGCTGGCCACGTGGTCGATCCGGACCTGGGTGTAGTCGGTCAGCGTGCGCACGAGCAGGTCCGCACCACCTTCGACCTGGACCTGTGAGAGGGGCATGCGCTCGCCCTCGTCGATCACGTCCACCTCGACGCGCTCAGGCAGCAGCAGCACCGCGGGTTCGTCCCGGGGACCACCGACCTGGACCAGGGCCAGCGGCGCGATCAGCTCCGGCTCACGGGGCACGGTCGGATCGACCGAGTCGGTCAGGGCCACCAGCACGGTGGTCGCGCCGTCCGGTGCGCGCGTCTGACCGAGCGCGGTGACCTCCTCGCGCAGCGCCGGGACGTCGTCACCGGAGAGCCGCCACCACGACTCCGCCCACACCAGCGTCAGGACCACGGCCCACAGCAGCGCGAGCAGAACCAGCACCAGCGCGACCACCGCGACGCCGCGCAGCCAGCGGCGACCCCTCGGTCGGTGCGTCGAGAAGGTCAGAGGCGGGCGGCCGGACACGGCGGGACGGCTCCTGACCAGTCGCGTGGGGGACACCGGACGGATGGCTGGGCACGTTGCGGATGCGCGCCGAACCGACGACGATACCACCGGGCGTGAGGGCTCAGACGGGTGCGGCCACCGCTCGACCGGGCCGTCGGCGGGGTGCTGGCGGCGTCCTCGACGCACCGCCAGCCGGAGCGCACCCGGCACCGCACCGCGCAGCCTGCTGCCACCGAGCGACCCAGGAACGGAAGGTCACCGTGCGTCTGGAACCACCACCGACCACCCGATCCCGTCCCGACGAGGTGGCGACGGCGCTGCGGGACGCGGCCGAACGGCTGGGTCACCGACCGGCGGTCACGGTCCTGCTGCCCGACGGTCGCCAGGAGCAGAGCGTCGCCTCGCTCGCACAATGGGCCGCCAAGGGCGCCCACCTGCTCGAGCTGGATCTGCAGCTCGAGCCCGGTGACCGCCTCCACCTCGACGTCCCTCCCTCGTGGCCGGCGGTCGCGGTCGTGCTCGCGTGCTGGTGGGCCGGGATCGCGGTGACCCTGGACGGCGACGCCGAGGTAGCGGTCGTCCACGCCGACCGCGACGGACCCGCCGGCGCCGAGGTACTACGCGTCGGTGACGGGTTCGACGGGGCCCCGCCCGACACCGGCCACGACGAGGCGTGGGTTCGCGCGGTCCAGGCGTTCCCCGACCAACCACCCACGCCACGTGCCGCCAGCGGGCTGGCGGCCATGGTCTCCGACGGTGCGGTGCTCACCCAGGCCGAGCTGCTCGCGATCCTCGACGAGCGCCCGGGTGCGGACGCGGGACCGCTCGGCATCGTGGCGCCACGCGACGGTGGGGTCGATGCCACGACCCTGGTCGATCTGGCGCTGCGACCGCTCGTCAGCGGTCGGCCGACGGTCGTGGTGCGGGGCGTGGGGCGCGAGGCCGCTGACGGCGAACGGGTCGGCGTGTGGTCATGACCGGGCGGCCGAGCCACCCGGCGGACCACGATCCGATCAGGGGGCCAGCTGCTCGGGATCGAGCGCGTAGAGATCGTCGGCACCGGCGGTGATGGCGCCGACCAACCCGTGGACCGACGGCAGCAGCTGCTCGGCGTAGAAGCGGGCGACGGTGACCTTGCCGGCCAGGAAGTCCGGCTGGAACGCGCCGTGGTCGCCGGTGTCCAGCGCCCCCTGGGCTGCGGCCGCGCCCTTGGCCAACAGCGAGCCTCCCACCACGGTCGCGAACGCCCGCAGGTACGGGGTGGCGCCGGCGAAGACGTCGTTGAACGACTCGCGGTGCTCGAACATCCAGTCGGTCGCCGCCTCGAGGGCGTCGATCGCGGCGCCGAGGTTGGAGCGGATCGAGGCGAGGGAGGCCGGCAGCCCCTCGGCGTGCTCGCGCAGCTCACCGAGGTAGCCCTTGACGAACGCGCCACCGTCGTAGGGCAGCTTGCGTCCGACCAGGTCGAGCGCCTGGATGCCGTTGGTGCCCTCGTAGATCGGCGCGATGCGTGCGTCGCGCAGATGCTGGGCGACCCCGGTCTCCTCGACGTAGCCCATGCCACCATGGACCTGCACGGCGAGGGAGGTCAGCTCCACGCCGAGGTCGGTCGACCAGGCCTTGGACAGCGGCGTGAGCAGGTCGGCCAGCTTCTGCTGGTGGTCGCGCACGCCCTCGTCGTCAGCATGGTGGGCGAGATCGAGCGCGTGCGCGTTGGCGTAGCACAGCGCCCGCATCGCCTCGATGTAGGCACGCTGGGTCAGCAGCATCCGCCGCACGTCGGCGTGCTCGATGATGGGCGAGGACTCGCCCTTCGCCGCGGTGGGCGCCCGTCCCTGCCGACGCTCACGGGCGTGGTCGAGCGCCTGCTGGTAGGCCCGCTCAGCGATCGCCACGCCCTGCAGGCCGACCCCGAGCCGTGCATCGTTCATCATCGTGAACATCTGGCGCATGCCCTGGTTGGGCTCGCCGACGAGCTCGCCGATCGCGCCGCCGTGCTGCTCGCCGTAGGCCATCACGCACGTCGGCGAGCCGTGGATGCCGAGCTTGTGCTCGAGCGAGACCGCCTGGACGTCGTTGCGCTCACCGAGCGTGCCGTCGGCCTCGACGAGGTACTTCGGCACGATGAACAGTGAGATCCCCTTGGTCCCGGGCGGCGCGTCGGGCAGCCGGGCGAGCACCAGGTGGACGATGTTGTCGGTGAGGTCGTGCTCGCCGAAAGTGATGAAGATCTTCTGCCCGGTGAGCCGGTAGGTCCCGTCCTCCTGTGGCTCGGCCCGGGTGGTGATCACGCCGAGGTCGGAGCCGGCTTGCGGCTCGGTGAGGTTCATCGTGCCGGTCCACTCGCCGGAGACGAGCTTGGGCACGTAGGTGTCGAGCTGCTGCTGCGAGCAGTGGTGCTGCATCAGGTAGACCGCGCCGGTCGTCAGCAGCGGACCGAGCGAGAAGGCCATGTTCGCGCTGGTGATGAACTCCTTGATGACGTTGGCCACCGTCAACGGGAACGCACCACCGCCGTACTCGGCCGGGTGCTGGACGGCACCCCAGCCCGCCTCGACGTACTGGCGGTAGGCGGCCTTGAACGCCTCTGGGGTGACCACCTCGCCGTCGACGAAGCGGGCCCCCTCGGTGTCGCCGACCCGGTTGGTGGGCTGGATCGCCTCGGCCGCGAAGCGACCAGCCTCCTCGAGCAGCCCGGTGACCAGGTCGGGTTCGGCATGGGCGAAGTCGTCGAGCGCGGTGAGCTCGGAGAGCGGGGTCACGTGCTCGAGGACGAAGCGGACGTCACGTAGCGGCGCACGGTAGGTATCCATGTGCCGCAGGATAGCGATGCAGCCCACCGATCCGGCAGCCGCGCAGGCCCGGTGCCGACGGGGTCAGGCGGCCTCCAGCCGCTCGAGCACGCCGGTGAGATCCTTGCGGAACCGGCCGAAGCGGGGCCGATGCCGCACCGAGAGCGAGGCCCGCGGTCCGTCGAGCCCGGGCCCACGCTCCTGGCCGGCGCGTCCGACGCCGGGCCAGTCCAGCGGCACGTGCTGCCACGCCTCGAGCACGGGCACCAGGTAGACGGGCGTGCCGTCAGGCAGCGAGAGCTGGGCGGTGAGCCCACCACGCAGCAGCTGGTCGTGGACGTGCGCGAGCGCTGCCTCCGCAGCCGGTACCTGGGCGCGGGTCAGCCCGTAGAGCTCGAGGTCGGGCACGTCGAAGCGGGCGGCACCGTGGGTGCGCACCCACCGGGTCCCCTCCCCGTCCACGACGGTGACGATGGCGTCGTCACGCTCGACCGCCCCGATGGCCAGGCGGTTGACCCAGGCCGCGTCTCGCTCGGTCAGCGCCGAGAGATCCCGTATCGAGTCGACGTGCCCCTTGAGCTGGCGGCTGAGCGCCTGCAGCAGCTTGGCTTGACGCTGCAGACCGGTGGTCAGCCCATCGTTGCCGATGTAGGCCTCGGTGCGCAGCAGCACCGCTGCGTCCTCGGCGTCGTCGAGCTGGCGCACCACCGCCGTCTGCATCCGCCCGCCCCAATGCACCTCCTGGGCGAGGTGGCCCTCGTTACCGACCGGCGCGGCCCGGTCGAGGTCGCCGGCCCGCCGTGCCGCAGCGACGAGCTCACCGACATCGTCGACCGGCTCATCGAGCACCAGGGCGATCTTGGAGGTATAGCGATCGGCCACGCTGGCAGGTCCCTTCCTCGTCCGGTGACGTGAGACGCGCCGACGCAAGGAGCGGTGCGACGGGCACGTGACCAGGGTACGTAGCCCCGGACCGGCACCGGGACCTACACCTCCAGATCGCGCGAGATCAGCATGCGCTGCACCTCACTGGTGCCCTCGCCGATCTCCAGCACCTTGGCGTCCTGGTAGAAGCGACCGACACGGGTCTCGGTGGTGAAGCCCATGCCGCCGAAGATCTGGGTCGCCTGTCGAGCCGCGGTCACCGCCGCCTCCGAGGAGTAGAGCTTGGCGATCGACGCCTCGCGCTTGTAGGGCAGACCCTGAAGCTTGCGCCAGCAGGCATAGCGGTAGTACTGCCGGGCGGTCTGGGCGGCGACCTCGAGGTCGGCGAGCTTGAAGGCGATCGCCTGGTAGCTGCCGATCGGACGACCGAACGCCTCCCGTTGCTGCGCGTAGCGCACGCACTCCTCGACGCAGCCCTGGATCATCCCGACGGCCAGCGCGCTGATCGCGATGCGGCCGTCGTCGAGGGTCTTGAGGAACTGGCGGAAGCCCGCCCCCCGCTCGCCGAGGGTGTTGTCCACCGGCACCCGAACCTGGTCGAAGGTGAGCTCACGGGTATCGGAGGCGTGCCAGCCGACCTTGCGGTACGGCGGGGCGACCGAGAACCCCGGCGTGTCGGTCGGCACGATGATCGAGGTCATCTCCTGCTCATCGGTCCACGCCGTGACGGTGACCACCGAGGTCAGCTCCGTGCCGGCGTTGGTGATGAACTGCTTGCCGCCGTCGATCACCCACTCGTCACCGTCGCGCACGGCCCGCGTGCGGGTCGCGCCGAACACGTCCGAGCCGCCCCCGGGCTCGGTCAGGCCGAAGGCTCCCAGCCGCTCACCGCGCAGCAGCTCGGGCAGCCAGCGCTGCTTCTGCTCCTCGCTGCCGAACTCGGCGATCGGGGCCGCACCGAGGCCCACCCCGGCCTCGAGGGTGATCCCCAGCGACTGGTCGACGCGACCGATCTCCTCGATGGCGAGGCACAGGGTGAGGTAGTCGCCGTCCATGCCGCCGTACTCGGCCGGGAACGGCAGCCCGAACAGCCCGAGCTCGCCCATCTGGCGCACGATCTCCACGGGGAACCGTGCCTGTGCGTTGAACTCGGCTGCGGCCGGCGCGATCACCTCGTCGGCGAAGTCGGCCACGACCCGGCGGAACTCCTCCTGCTCGGGCTCGAGCTCG
>JBKGZF010000040.1:0-10869 GCA_046545715.1 Nitriliruptoraceae bacterium
GTGCCGAGGTGGTCGTCTGCTCCGAGGACATCGCGCTCCTTGCTCACGCCCCCCGTAGCGACGTGGCCCCACGGTCCGAGGCCGGTTCGCCTTCGCTCACCTAGCTGCGTTCTGGATACGAGTCTGGTGGTCCGTAGGTCCCACGGTTAGGGAAGAGGGTCCCGGGATACGGGGTTGAGGGTCACCGATCCCGGGCCGGGGCCGGCCGCATCCCCCCATCCGGCCCTACCGCGAGCCGGTGGTCCGTGCGCAGCGGCTACTGGCCGGCGACGGCCTCGAGGTAGCCCGCGACGTCGGCGAGGTCGCGGTTGGAGAGCTCGTTGACGTAGTCCTCGCGGTCGTGGCCCGCCACGCTGCCGCTGAGGATCGACTCGACCGTCGCGCGTGCGCTCGGTTGCAGCTCGTCGAGGTTGGAGGCGACATCCGAGCGCGCACCCGCGTCCTGCAGGGTGTGGCAGGAGGCACAGGTGGGCTGGGCATCCTCGGAGTAGATCTCGCGACCATGCTCGATGTCCGGCTCGAGGCTGAGCACCGCGTCGGTGCGGTTCTGACCGGATGAGTTCGCCACGAGGGCGAACACCACGCTCGCCGCCACCAGCGTGAGGGTGATGACCACGACCAGTCGGTCGATGAGTCCGTGGCGCATGCGCGGCCTCCCCTGCGGTCGTGTTCAGACCAGATCGAAACGCTCGGTGTTGATCCGTTCCTCCGGGATCGCGCGCGCCAGCAGCAGCGGTTCGACCGCATCCATCATGCGCGGCGGTCCGCAGACGAAGTAGGCGTAGCGGGCGGGGCGCTCGGGCAGGGCACGGTCGAGCAGGTCGGAGTCGACGATGCCGACCTCGCCCGTCCACTCCGCCGGTGGGTCCTCGAGCACGCGCACCACCTCGAGATCGAGGCGATGGCTCAGCTCGTCGAGCTCGTCGTGGATGATCACATCGTCGGTGCTGGCGTTGGCGTAGATCAGGTGCAACGGACGGCGATCGTCGACGTCGGCAAGGGTGCGCAGCATGCTCAGCACCGGGGAGATGCCGACCCCGCCGGCGATGAAGACGAACCCGGCGGCCTGGCTCTTGGCGTAGGTGAAGGCGCCGTAGGGGCCGTCGACGTAGGCCTGCGTACCCGGTTGGAGCTCGGGGAGGCGACGGGTGTCGTCGCCGAGCTCCTTGATGGTGAACTCGAGCAGGTCGGTCTGCTCGGCGCTCGACGAGAACGAGAACGGGTGCTCGTGGACCGACCAGGGGGAGCGGCCGAGCCGAAGCCAGGCGAACTGCCCTGCGACGAAGCGCAGCCCAGCATGGCCCTCGGGACGCAAGGTGAGCCGCCACGCGGCGCCCGGCAGCCGGTCGAGCGAGTCGACGATGTAGGGCCGACGTGCCAGCTGGATCGGACGCACGATCCGGACGTGCACCAGCAGCCCGATCAGACCGAGCGACATGGCGAACCACACCAGGCGCTGGAAGGGACCGGAGACGTAGTAGCCGACCCGCTCGATGTGGATCAGGGCGCTGGCGACCACCGCGATGGCCAGCAGGCCGTGCCCGACCCGCCACACCTCGTAGGACAGCCGCAGCTGCCTACGCCAGACCGTGACGGCGATCAGCACCAACAGCAGCACCACCGAGGCGACCCCCCACAGCCCGGCGACGGTCGAGGTGGCCGGGACGAGCAGGCGCAGCTGGCTCGGGTCCTGGACGAAGAGCATGATCGGGTGCAGCAGGACGAAGGCCAGCGCCACGAACGCGATCTGACGGTGGAAGCGCAGCACCGCGTCGAGCCCCAGGGGCGCGTCCACCGGTCTGAACCGGGCCGTAACCGCCAACTGCAGGCCCAGCATCGCCAGTCCGATGAACCCGAGCGCCATCGACGTATCGGCCCACCAGCCCCGTCCGCTGGGGTGGTCACCGACGAGCATGAGCACCAGCGGGGCGACGACGGCCGCGAGATAGAGCAGGGTCCATCTGACGATCGCGAACGCGCTGGCCATGACGAGCGCCGCCTCCAGTCAGATCGTCCGGGGGAGCTGTGGCGCCGCCCGGTGTCGCCGCCCCAACCTAATCCAGCCGCAACGCACCGACCGCACCAGGGAGTCTCGCCGCGGCTTGCTCGGGACCAAGGTCACTTCCTGGTCACGGGGACGGCGCCCCCATGTGCTCGCGCTGGGAGCAGCTCACAGACGGCAGGCCAGGATGTCGGTCACGAAGATGCCGCGGGCTCCCAGCTGCCACAGCTCGTCCATGATGCGGTGGGTGTGCTCCTGCTCGACCATCGCGCGCACCGCCACCCAGCCGTCCTCGTGCAAGGGGCTGATGGTGGGCGACTCCAGGCCGGGGGTGATCGCACACGCCTCGTCGAGCTGCTCGACCGGGCAGTCGTAGTCCATGATCACGTACTGACGGGCGATGATGACGCCGTTGAGCCGTCGGATCAGCTGCTGCACGCGCGGGTCCGGCTCCGCGCCCTCGCGCCCGATCAGCACTGCCTCGGAGGTCAGGATCGGCTCACCGAGGATCTCGAGGCCGGCCCGCCGCAGCGTGGTCCCGGTCGAGACCACGTCGGCGATGATGTCGGCCACACCGAGCTGCACGGCGGTCTCGACGGCGCCGTCGAGGTGGATGACCTCAGCCTCGATGCCACGGCCTTCGAGGTCGCGCTGGACCAGCCCCTCGTAGGAGGTCGCGATGCGCTTGCCGTCGAGCTCCTCGACGGTGGACGCGGTCCCTGGCACGGCGGCGTAGCGGAAGGTCGCGCCGCCGAAGCCCAGCGCCAGCACCTCCTCGGCGCCGCTCTGGCCGTCCAGCAGCAGGTCACGGCCGGTGATGCCGATCTCCAGGGTGCCCGTGGCGACGTAGGTGGCGATGTCGCGTGGCCGCAGGAAGAAGAACTCCACCCCGTTGTCCGGGTCGGCGAGCACCAGCTCGCGCGGATCGCGGCGCTGGCGGTAGCCGGCCTCGCGCAGCATGGTGATGGCGGGCTCGGACAGCGAGCCCTTGTTCGGGACGGCGATGCGCAGCATGAGGTACCTCGATGGGCCGATGCGTTCGTCGGCCGCAGGTCACAGGTGAGCGTAGACGTCCTCGAGCTCGAGGCCGCTGGCCAGCATCAGCACCTGGACGTGGTAGAGCAGCTGCGAGAGCTCCTCCGCGGTGCGCTCGCTGCCCTCGTGCTCGGCCGCCATCCACGCCTCGGCAGCCTCCTCGATCAGCTTCTTGCCGATCGCATGGATGCCCGCATCGAGCTCGTTCACCGTGCGCGAGCCGGCGGGTCGCGTGCGCGCCTTGTCGGCGAGCTCGGCGAACAGGCCATCGAAGGTCTTCACGGTCGCTGCCTCGGCGGGTCGGCTCAGGTGGGGGAGAACGTGCGGTCGGCTGCGCCGTGACCAGACGCCATCGAAGGGTCGCGGTCGCCGCGCGAGCGGCGAGGGTAGGGCCGATGGCCGCTAGTCTGGTGGCGACCGTCCACCCCGTCTCCAAGAGGTTGCCGACCGTGCGCCGTGTGACGACCCTCGCCTCGTTGACCCTGCTACTGCTCACGCTCGCCGTGCCGGCGCTGGCTGCCGAGGAGGCGAGCGCCTCCGGGTCCTTCGCGGGCCTCGGCTGGGCTGCGGTCGGGGGCGTGGTGCTCGGCGTCGTCTACTTCGTGATGCTGCCCAAGGACGACGGGGGATCCCATGAGCACCAGGAGCACCACTGATCCCGGGTCCGTCGACGCGGCGAGGTGGATGTCGTTCGACCTGACAAGGAGCGGCCAGTGAGCGAGACGCCGACCGATCCCAGCGGCGCCGCGGGTGGCGCCGAGCAACCGTCGGAGGAGGAGGTACGCGCCTACCTCGCACAGCTGCGCGACGCCCCCGTCGAGCAGGTGCTCGCCGAGGTCAGCTCCGCGCTGCTGAACGCGGCGCAGGTCAAGCTCGGCCGCAGCGACGCGCGGCTGCTGATCGACCTGACGGCGACCATCGCTGAGGGCGCTCGCGGCGCCCTCTCCGAGGAGGTCTCCAAGCAGATCGACGATGCGCTGACCCAGCTGCGGCTCTCCCAGGTCGAGGCGGAGAAGCAGGTCCGTGCCAGCAGCGAGGAGGAGTCGAACGACATCTCCGAGGCGGCCGCGGACACGGGTTCGTCGACGGGCGAGAGCCCGCGGTCGGGTGGGGCAGCGGGCAGCGAACCGGGCCGCTCGAGCGGGGGTGCCTCGGGCCTGTGGGTCCCCGGGCGCTGATCGCGCCGGCTCTGCTACCCTCCGCCAGCACAACCACAGATCAAGCGGTGCGCTTCGCACCCACCCGACGGGTACTCCCTGGCCGGGTCGCTGACGACCACCAGCCCACATGGCAGCAGACCTGCTGGCCACAGTGGAGGTGATCGCACCGTACGGCGGCCCCCAGCGGGTCGCCGTTCTTCGTGGTCCGGCGCACCATCCACCGCATGAGCACGCACGCGATCACGGCATCAGGAGGTCATGAGCATCGACGAACAGCAGCGCCGGCTGAACGCGGACATCAGGGTCCCACGGGTCCGGCTAGTTGACGCCGACGGCACCCAGGTCGGCATCGTGCCGCTGGCGCAAGCCCTGCGCCGCGCCCGCGAGCTCGATCTCGACCTGGTCGAGGTCGCTCCCAACGCCGATCCGCCGGTCTGCCGCATCGTTGACTGGGGCAAGACCAAGTACGAGGAGGAGCAGAAGCAGAAGGCGGCGCGCAAGCGGCAGAGCCAGATCTCCGTCAAGGAGATCAAGATGCGCCCGAAGATCTCGCAGAACGACTACAAGACCAAGTCGTCCCACGTGCGGCGCTTCCTCGAGGACGGCGCCAAGGTGCGTGCGTCGATCATGTTCCGCGGGCGGGAGATGACCCACACCGAGCTCGGGCTGCAGCTGCTGGAGCGTCTCGCCGAGGACATGAGCGATGTGGCCTCCGTCGAGGCCACGCCCAAGGTCGACGGGCGCAACATGGTGATGGTGCTCGCTCCCCACAAGACCAAGGCCAGGTCCGACGACGAGGCCTAGCGCCCACCCACGCGGCCCTCTCGGCGGCGGTCGACCGCCCCAGCCGCGTTCGCACGACCATCAGGACCCCGGCGGTCGGAACCGGCGCGGGTCACGACCACGAGGTGTTGACATGCCCAAGCAGAAGACCCACAGCGGCGCCAAGAAGCGCTTCCGCGTGACCCGCAACGGCAAGGTCATGGCGCGCCAGAAGAACCGCGCGCACCTGCTCGCCCACAAGTCCTCGCGGCGCACCCGGCGGCTGGCCGGCGAGGACCAGATCGCCGCCCCGGATGCCAAGAAGGTCAAGCGGCTGCTCAACCAGTAGCGCGGCCCGGCCGGTACCGCACGAACCAAGGAGCATGACATGGCACGCGTCAAGGGTGGCGTCCAGACCAAGAAGAGCCACAAGGCGGTCATGGACCGCGCGAAGGGCTACCGCGGCGCACGCAGCCGTCGGTACAAGGTGGCCAACGAGGCCGTCGATCACGCCGGCCGCTACGCCTACCGGGACCGCCGTGCGCGCAAGGGTGACTTCCGCAAGCTGTGGATCTCACGGATCAACGCCGCGGCCCGTCAGGAGGGCCTGAGCTACAACCGCTTCATGCACGGCCTCAAGCTCGCCGGTGTCGAGGTCGATCGCAAGCAGCTGGCCGATCTGGCCGTGCGCGACCAGGATGCCTTCGGGGCGCTGGTGACGACGGCCAAGGGAGCGCTGGAGCAGGACGCGGCGTGACCCCCGACGCGGCCTGAGCCGTGGTACTGACCTCGACGCGCAACCCGCGGATCGCCGAGCTGGCGACGCTGGCACGCCGACGGGTCCGTCGTGAACGCGCTCAGCACCTGGTCGAGGGCCCGCGCGCGGTCGCTGAGGCCCTGGAGGCGGGCCTGGTCGAGGAGGTGTTCCTCGATCCCGACGCCGACCTGTCGCTGAGCGTTCCGGCCGGGGTGGTGGTGACCGAGGTGGCCGCGCACGTGCTGGCCCGCCTCGCCGAGACCCGCACCCCGCAGGGCGTGGTGGCCGTCGCACGGACGCCGCAGCCTGACCTCGAGATGGCGGTGGCGACCGGACGCGTGGTCGTCCTGCACGAGCTCGCTGACCCCGGCAACGCCGGCACGATCCTGCGCACCTCGGACGCGGCAGGCGCCGGTGGTGTCGTGCTCACCTCCGGCAGCGTCGATCCGTTCGGCCCCAAGGCGGTGCGGGCCGCTGCCGGCTCCACCTACCACCTGGCGGTGGTCAGCGACGTGGGCCTCGACGAGGTGGCCGAGGCCTGCCGCTCGGCGGGGCTGCGCCTGGTCGGGCTCGACGCGCGGGCGGACCTCGGCGTCGACCACCTCGCCAGCGACGCCCGCCCCACGGCGCTGGTGCTCGGCAACGAGGCCCATGGCCTCGACGCCGCCGCGGTCGAGCGGCTGGACGGCACCGTCGCCGTGCCGATCCATGGCCGCGCGGAGTCGTTGAACGTCGCAGCGGCCGCGGCGGTCGCGCTCTACGCCCTCGCCGGTCGGTGGCACGACCCGAGGTCGTGACCCGAGCAGCCGCCGGTCGCGAGTCCGCGTGGTGGCTGGCGCTGAGGTTCTCGGCCCCCCACGTCGCGTCTACCCTTGCCGCGGCCGAGCTGACCAGCGACCGACCCATGGAGAGGTGGAGACCGTGAGCGAGCTGGAGACGCTGGAGCACGAGGCCCTGGCGGCGATCGAGGCGGCCGGCGACCTCGATGAGCTCGACGGCGTCCGCGTGCGCTTCACCGGCAAGCGCTCGCAGCTGGCCTCGCTGCAGAAGCAGATGGGCGCGCTCGATCCCGAGGAGCGCCGCGAGCGCGGTCAGCGTCTCAACGCGTTCCGCGAGGCCTTCCAGGCCGCCTACGACGCCCGCTACCAGCAGCTGCGGGACGCGGCGCTGCGCCAGCGGCTCGAGGCCGAGCGCCTGGATCTGACCCTGCCACCGCGTCGACTGCCGCCGGGCCGGCCGCACCTGCTGACCCAGGTCGAGCAGGAGATGGTCGAGGTCTTCAGCGGGATGGGCTACCGCGTCGCGGAGGGGCCGGAGGCCGAGGCGGGCTCCTTCAACTTCGACCTGCTCAACATCGAGCCCGACCATCCCGCCCGCCAGGAGATGGACACGATCTACGTCGACGGGTTCGACGACGTCGTGCTGCGCACCCACACCTCACCGGTCCAGGCCCGGGTCATGACCGCGAGCGCACCACCGATCGCGGTGGTCTGCCCGGGTCGCACCTACCGCGCCGACGCGGTCGATGCCACCCACTCGCCGGTGTTCAGCCAGGTCGAGGGCCTCTACGTCGATCGCGAGGTCACCATGGCCGACCTGCGCGGGACGCTGCTGAGCTTCGCCCGCGCGATGTTCGGCCACGACCGCGACATCCGGCTTCGGCCCTCGTTCTTCCCGTTCACCGAGCCCTCCGCCGAGGTCGACGTCTCCTTCGAGGGGCCGGGCGGCAACCACGGATGGCTGGAGATCCTCGGTGCCGGGATGGTCGACCCCAACGTCCTCACGGCCTGCGGGATCGACCCGGAGGTCTACTCCGGTTTCGCGTTCGGCATCGGGATCGAGCGGGTGGCGATGCTGCGCCACGGCGTCGCTGACATCCGCGAGCTGTTCGAGGCCGACGCCCGCTTCCTCGCCCGGTTCTGAGCGCCCCGGGGGCGCGTCGTCCGGCAGCGCGGACGGCTCGGCCCTAGGGGATGGCCGTCCGGGCCGCACGAGCTGAGAAGGACCCACCGTGAAGCTGCCGCTGTCCTGGTTGACCGAGCTGGTCGACCTCGATCTGCCCCTCGACGACCTCGTCTCGTTGATGAGCCTGTCCGGACTGGAGGTCGAGGAGGTGACCACCCCCGGGGCGGGTGCGGCCGGCATCCGCACCGCTCGGGTGCTGCACCACGAGCCCCACCCCGACGCCGACAACCTGCGGGTGGTGCGCGTGACCGGCGACGGTGGCGACGGCGAGGTCGAGGTGGTCTGTGGGGCCGCGAACTTCGAGGTCGGCGACGTCGTGGCCCACGCGCTGCCCGGTGGGCACGTGCCCGGTGTCAGCGGGCCGGACGGAGGTCGGGGGCTGACGCTCGAGTCGCGCAGCATCCGTGGGGTCACCTCGCACGGGATGCTCGCCTCGCCGCGCGAGCTCGAGCTCGGCGATGACCACACCGGCATCCTGGTGCTGCCCGACGCCACCCCGCTCGGTGCGCCGCTCGAGGAGCTGATCCCGCTCGGCGAGCCCGTGATCGAGATCGCGGTCCAGGCCGACCGCGGCGACCACCTCTCGATCCTCGGGGTGGCGCGTGACCTCGCCGCGATCCTCGACACGGCCTGGCACCTGCCGGACGTCCCACCGACGCCGAGCGCGCCGGGCATCCCCGTCGAGCTCGCCACCGAGGGCTGTGCGGCGTTCCACGCCTGGGTGCTCGAGGACGTCGGCGCGGCCAGCTCGCCGCTGTGGCTGCGCCAACGGCTGGCCCAGAGCGGGATGCGCTCGATCGACGTCAGCGTCGACGTGACCAACCTGGTGATGCTCGAGCTCGGACAGCCGTTGCACGCCTTCGATCTCGACCGGCTGCGCGGTCCGTCGCTGACCGTGCGCGACGCCGCCGGCGGCGAGCGGCTGACCACCCTCGATGGCCAGGAGCGCGAGCTCGCGCCCGGTGATCTGGTGATCGACGATGCCGAGCGCCCGGCGAGCCTGGCGGGGGTGATGGGTGGGCTGGACACCGAGGTGTCCACCGACACCTCCCGTGTGCTGCTGGAGGCCGCGGTGTGGCAGCCGTCGACGATCCGCCGCACCTCGCGCCGGCTGGGGCTCTCGAGCGAGGCGAGCCAGCGCTTCGAGCGTGGTGTCGATCCGCAGGGCGCCGAACGCGCCGCCGCCCGGGCGGCGGGGCTGCTGTGTGAGCTCGCGGGAGCGCGTGTCACCGGGGGTGGAGCCGAGGTCGCCGACCCGGCTCCGGACTGGGCGCAGCGTCCCTCGGTGCGGCTGAACCCGGAACGGGTGCGACGCACGCTGGCGATCGAGCTCCCCGACGACGAGCAGGCGGGGTTGCTCACCCGCGCGGGTGCCGAGGTCGCCGCCTCCGACGACGAGCTGCTGGTCACCCCGCCATCGTGGCGCCGCGACCTCGCGCGACCGGCCGACCTGACCGAGGAGATCGTCCGGCTCTACGGCTACGACCGGGTGCCCGATCACCTGCCGGCGCTGCCGACCACCGGGGGGCTGACGCCGGCTCAGCGCCTCGAGCGCGAGGCCCGTGAGCTCGCCCTGGCTGCGGGGTTCTTCGAGGCCCGGACACGGCCCTTCGTCGGCGACGATGCGCTGCCCGGGGTGGTCCCTTCCAAGGGCCGGGTGGCGCTGGCCAACCCGCTCGCGCAGGACGTCGCGGCGATGCGGCCATCCCTGCTCGAGGGGCTGGTGCAGGCGGTGCGTCGCAACCACGGGCAGGGACGGCCCGGCGTCGCCCTGGTCGAGCTCGGCCGCTGCTTCCGGCCGGTGGACGACCCGCTGGCGGCAGTGCTCGATGCCGTGATCGAGGGCGGCTGGCGGTGGACCGACCCGGATGGGGGCCCCTTGCCCGTACAGCCGCAGACGCTGGCCGTGGCCGCCGCGGGGCTCCGCCACGGTGAGGACTGGCTCGACGCAGGGGCCTACTGGTCGGTCTACGACGTCCTCGCGGTCCTCGACCGGGTCGCGCGACGGCTCGCACCGCCCGACGATCCGCGGTGGCGCCTGGAGCGGGTGGCGGTCGAACGTGACGGCTACCACCCGGGACGCACCGCCTCACTGCGCCTCTTCGGCCACGAGGTCGGGATCGCCGGCCAGCTCCACCCGACCGAGACCGAGCGACGCGACCTGCCCGAGCAGGTGGTGGTCGGTGAGCTGCTGCTCGAGCCCTTCCTCGCTGCGGTGCCGCAGGACGGTCATCCGCCGGTGCCGGCGATCACCCTGGTCCGCCACCCGGCCATGACCGTCGATGTCGCACTGGTGGCCGACGAGCAGGTGGCCTACGCGACGCTCGAGCAAGCGGTCCGCGAGGGGGCTGGAGCCCTGCTCGACGAGCTGTGGTGGTTCGACGAGTACCGCGGGGAGCAGGTCGGCAAGGGCCGCCGCAGCGTGGCGATGCGGCTGCGGCTGCAGGCACCCGACCGTCAACTCACCGACGCGGATGCGGAGGCGGTCATCGACGCGGTCGCCAGCGCCGCCGAAGGCGTGGGTGCCACGCTGCGGCGGTGAGCCCGCGGCACCGCCGCTAGAGCAGCGCGGGCCGCTCGAAGGTCTCGCCGCGCAGATGCTCGCCGAGGAAGCCCAGCACGGTCTGGTACCACAGCCGGGCATGCTGGGGCTTGAGGATCCAGTGGTTCTCGTCGGGGAAGTAGAGCAGGCGTGACTCGACCCCGTGACGCTGGAGGTCGGTCCACAGCATCAGCGCCTCGCTGATCGGCACGCGCAGTTCGCGTTCCCCGTGGATCACCAGCATCGGCGTGGTGATCGCGCCGACGTGGCGGTCCGGCGAGCTCTGCTCGTAGCGGCTGGGGTCGAGGTAGGGGTCGCCGAACTCGCGCTCCCAGACCAGCCCGAGGTCGGTGGTGCCGTGGAACCCCGGCAGCGACCACAGCGAGGCGAGGGTGACGATCGCGGCGAAGCGGTCGGTGTGCCCCGC
Organism: Nitriliruptoraceae bacterium; assembly: GCA_046545715.1. Lineage (GTDB taxonomy): Bacteria > Actinomycetota > Nitriliruptoria > Nitriliruptorales > Nitriliruptoraceae > SKTG01. The sequence continues at coordinate 10,651 of JBKGZF010000040.1, forward strand.
GATCCAGTTGGCGAGGTAGCCGCCGAAGGAGCCCCCCGCGGCGGCGAGCCGCTGCTCGTCGACCGCGGGGTGGTCGGCCGCGGCCTCGACCGCGGCCATGACGTCCCAGTAGGGCCGCTCACCCCAGCGGCCCCAGCCACGCTCGATGAACCCGCGTCCGTAGCCGGTGGACAGCGCAGGGTCGGGCAGCAGCACGGCGTAGCCCGCATCGGCCAGCAC
>JBKGZF010000041.1:0-10758 GCA_046545715.1 Nitriliruptoraceae bacterium
ACGCCTTGTCGCGGCCCATCCGGCGGCTCGTCCCGCCGGCGAGCACCACGGCCCAGACACGCGTCAGCGAGACGGGCGTGCCCAGGATGTCGAGCGTCCCCCGGGGAACGAAGGGCGGCATGCGTCGCGGCTCGGTCCCCCACAGGAACTGCACGGCACCCTCGAGCACCGAGGACAGGCCGATGGTCACCATGATCACCGAGATGACGTGCTCGCCGACCAAGGGCCGCAGCACGAAGCGCTCGGTGGTCAGGCCGATGGTGACCGCGACCAGCAGTGCGACCACCACGGCGAGACTCCAGTGCAGGCCCACCTGCACGATCATCGACCACACCACGTAGGCGCCGACCAGCAGGAAGTAGCCCTGGGCGAAGTTGATCACCCCGGTCGCCTTGAAGATGATCACGAAGCCGAGGGCGGCAAGCGACAGGATCGCGCCGTTGGCGAGCCCGGTCACCGTCAGCTGGATGAAGGTCTCCACGGCTGTCCCCTCAGCGACCGCTCCACGCGAACCGGCGCTTGGTCGCCGGCGGCGTGAAGCCGTCCATCGATCGGATCGCGAGCTCGATGCGCCGTTCGGCGGTCGTGCCGTCCTGGTAGGCGATCGTGCTCACCACGGTCACGGAATCCTCGTCGCCGTAGAGCGCCTCGATCAGCTCGCCGTAGCGCTCGTCGATGACACCACGCCGGACCTTGCGGGTGCGGGTGATCTCCTCGTCGTCGGCGTCGAGCTGCTTGTGCAGCAGCAGGAAGCGTCGGACCTGGATGCTCTCGGGCAGATCCTGGTTGGCGCGGTGCACTTCGCCGGCGATCAGCTCGTAGACCGCTGGCTTCTGCGCGAGGTCGGTGTAGGTGGTGTAGGACAGGTGCGAGCGCTCGGCCCACGCACCGACGGTGTGCATGTCGATGGTGATCATGGCGGTGATGTAGGGACGGTCGGTACCGCCGAACACCACGGCTTCCTCGACGTAGGGGCTGAACTTGATCTTGTTCTCGATGAACGCCGGGCTGAACCTGGTCCCATCGGGAGCCTCGAGCACGTCCTTGGCCCGGTCGATGACCACGAGGTGGCGAGCGTCGTCGAGGTAGCCGGCATCACCGGTGTGGAGCCATCCGTCAGCGTCCATCGCCGAGGCCGTGGCGTCCGGATCGCGGTAGTAGCCCTTGAACACCGCCGGGCTGCGCAGCAGGATCTCGCCGTTGTCCGCTAGTCGTAGCTCGGTCGCGGGGATCGGGGTGCCGACGGTGTTGAACCGCACGTCGTCGTCGCGGTGGACCACCGCGATCCCACAGATCTCGGTCTGGCCGAAGATCTGCTTGAGGTTGACACCGACCGCGTGGAAGAAGCGGAACACGTCGGGGCCGAGTGGCGCGCCACCGGTGTAACAGCGCTGTACCCGGGTCAGGCCCAGCTGCTCGCGGGTCGGTCGCAGCGCGACGAGCTCGGCGAGCCCACCCAGCAGCCGCTGCACGAGCGTGGGCCGCTCCCCGCGCACGCGCCGGTCGGCGACCTGCTCACCGACGTGGTGCCCCCAGGCGAACATCATGCGCTTGAGCCGGCCGGCCTCGCCCACCCGCACCTGGACATCGGAGACCATGTCCTCCCAGATACGCGGCGGGCTGAACATCACGTCGGGGCCGATCTCACGCATGTCGGCCTTGACGGTGCTCGCGGCCTCGGGGAAGGAGACGGTGAACCCGGCCTGCAGACCACAGGCCAGGGTCAGCATCTGCTCACCGATCCAGGCGAACGGCAGGAAGCTGACGTAGCGGTCGTCGGCACCGATGGGATCGATCGCCATCAGGCTGCGGCCCATCGCCAAGAGGTTGGCGTGCGAGAGCATCGCCAGCTTGGGACGAGCGGTCGTGCCGGAGGTGGTGCAGATCACCGCCGTGTCGTCGGCGCGACCGGCCGCGACCTGCTCGTCGAGCCAACCAGGGTGCCGCTCGCCGTAGTCACGTCCACGGGCCTCGAGCTCGGTGAACTCCATCAGGTAGGGCTCGGTGTAGCCCTCGAGACCGTGGGGGTCGTAGTAGATGACCTGCTCCACCGTCTCGAGCTCGTCCCAGAGCCGCACCAGCTTGTCGACCTGCTCCTGGTCCTCGGCGACCACGACGCGGACCTGGGCGTAGGTGAGGATGTGGATGATCTCCTCACCGACACTGGTGGGGTAGATCCCCACCACCGCCGCTCCGATCGACTGGGTCGCGATCTCACTGATCAGCCACTCAGGACGGTTGTCACCGAGCACCGCCACCACCTCGCCAGGGCCGACGCCGAGCTCGGCCAGGCCATGAGCGGTATCCCGGACGCGGCGGCGGTACTGGGCCCAGCTGGTCGGCTGCCAGATCCCGTAGCGCTTCTCCTGCATGGCCGCACGTCGCTCGCCGTGGCGTTCGGCGAGCTCGTCGAGCAGCCGGGGGAAGGTGGCCGTCTCCGGCACGGGCTCGGGCGCGGGCTCGCGCGCACGGACCACCTCGGTGTCGGTCACGGCCGGTCCGCGGCCCGCGTCGGAGGGATCGGCGATGCTCACGTGCTCGCCTCCTCGCCGAGGTAGGCCTCGATCACCCGCTGATCCGCCTGGACCTGATCAGGCACGCCGGTGGTGATGCGTTCGCCGAAGTCGAGCACCGAGACCCGATCGGAGATGTCCATGACCACCTCCATGTCGTGCTCGATCAGCACCACGGTGACCCCGGCGAGATCGTTGACGTCGAGGATGAAGCGGGCCATGTCCTCCTTCTCCTCGGAGTTCATGCCCGCCATGGGCTCGTCGAGCAGCAGCACCGTCGGCTGCATGCACAGGGCGCGCCCGACCTCGACGCGCTTCTGGACCCCGTAGGGCAGGGCACCCACCTGGGCGTGACGCACCGCCTGGATCTCGAGGAAGTCGATCACCTCCTCGACCAGCTCACGGTGGGCGATCTCCTGGCGACGGGCGGGACCGAAGAACCAGGCCGAGAGGGGCACCGAGTGACGCATGCGCACGTGACGGCCGAGCATGAGGTTGTCGAGCACGCTGATCTGCTTGAACAACTCGATGTTCTGGAACGAGCGCGCCACACCACGGCGCGCGACCATCGCCGGACGCAGCGTGGTCAGATCGACCGACTCGACACCCTGCTCGTGCAGCAGGATGCGACCGTGCTGGGGCCGATAGACCGCGCTGATGCAGTTGAGCAAGCTGGTCTTGCCGGCACCGTTGGGGCCGATCACGGCGTGGACCTCGCCCTGGAGGACCTCGATGGAGACGTCCTTGATGGCCTGTACCCCGCCGAAGCGCAGCTGGACGTCCTCGATCGTCAGCTGCGCAGACCCCGGCGGCAGCTGGCTGCCGTTGAGATCGTGCTGATAGGCGCGTGAGACCACCTGGCTCCCTCTCCACGTCCGGAGGCACCGCCGTACCGCTGCTCCCGAGCGCTCCCAGGCCCAACCTTGCACTTCCGTTATGTGGAAGTCAATACCTCAAACGAGAAAGGTGCTCCGACAACCAGAGTTGCGTTACGATGCGCCGACCAGCAGCGGCGCTCGTCGAGGAGGCCGGCAGGTGACCAACGTCGGCCCGTCGAGCGGCACCGAGCGCGCCGCGAGCGGCACACTGGGCACGATCCGCAACGCCTCGGTACTGCTCGAGCTGCTCAGTGACGGGCCGGCCTACCAGCAGCTCAGCGATCTCGCCGAGCGTTCGGGGCTCTCGGTACCCACCGTGCACCGGCTGCTGCGCAGCCTGATCGCGGCGGGCCTGGTCGAGCAGGATCCGTCCTCGGCCCGGTACGGGCTCGGACCCGAGCTGGTCCACCTCGCCGAGCGCTACCTGCGACGTCAGCCGCTGATGCAGGGGCTGATGCCCTATCTGGTGGACCTGCGCAACCGCACCGGTGCGACCGTGCTGGTCGCGATGCTGGTCGGCGAGAGCGTGATCTACGTCGAGCGCATCGACGGCGACGACGGCGCGCTGCTGCGTCGCTCCGAGCGCAGCTTCCCGTGCCTGGAGACCCCCGCCGGGCGGCTACTCGCCGCGCGCGGTGATCAGCAGCTGTGGCAGCGGCTCAGCGACGGGCACGGTCGCGACCGCATCGCAGAGCTCGAACACTGGGCGGGCTGCGACCACCTCGTCGGTGAGCTCGAGTCGCCGCGCGGCCACCTCGAGGTCGCCGTCCCCGTCCTGCGGGCGGACGGCTCGGCCTCCGCAGCGCTGGCTGCGACCGGGGGGCCGCCGCGGTTCGGCGACGGGGAACTGGTCGAGGAGGTGCTGCCGGAGCTGCGTCAGACCGCGGACCTGGCAGGGAGGATGGCCAGCCATGCCGGATGAGTCGGCCCGAGCGCAGGCGCTCACCGCCTGGAGCGACGAGGCCACCCACCTCGACTGGGCACGACCGTGGACCCAGCTGTGCGACGAGCACCCCGGCGCCGGCAGCCACTGGTTCGTCGACGCCCGTATCGACGTCGCGCACAACTGCCTCCACCGCCATCTCGCCGACCGCTCCGAGAGGGTCGCGCTGTGGTGGGAAGGCGAGCCGGGCGACACCCGCAGCCTGACCTACGGCCAACTGGCCGACGAGGTGGAACGCTTCGCGGCCGGGCTCGCGGATCTCGGGGTCGGACGTGGCGACCGGGTCGCGCTCTACCTCGGCCTGCTGCCCGAGACCGTCGTAGCGATGCTGGCCTGCGCGCGGCTCGGTGCGGTGCACGCGATGCTGTTCTCCACCCTGCCGGCCGATGCGCTCGCCGACCGGCTGGAGGCGCTGGCCCCGCGGGTGCTGATCACCCAGGACGGGAGTTGGCGCAACGGGGTGGTGCTGCCGCTGAAGTCCCGCGCCGACGAGGCGCTGGCGGCCACCAGCGGGGTGGACCACACCGTGGTGGTACGGCGCACCGGGATCGACGTCGACTGGTACGAGGGTGACCGTCCCTACAAGGACGTGCTGGCCGACGGCGCTGGCCGGCAGCTGCCCGCCACCGAGGTGTCGGCCGACGACCCACTGCTCGTGGTCCACCTCGCCGACCGGCGTCGCCACCCCATCGAGGTGGTCCACCGCACGGGTGGCTACCTGGTCTACGCCGACACCCTCCACCGCCGGGCGTTGTCCGGCGGGCCCGACGAGGTGTTCTGGGCGGCGGTCGACATCGGCTGGCTCGCCGGTCAGGCGCACGGTGTCTACGGGCCACTGGCGGCCGGGGCCACGACCCTGCTCTACGAGGGAACGCTCGACACCCCCACCCACGCCCGCGCCTGGCAGCTGATCGAGCGCTACGGCGTCAACGCGCTGGTGACCACCCCCTCGGTCGCCCGCAACCTGCGACAGTGGGCCGACGCGCCGCCCTCCCAGGCCGAGCTCGGCTCGCTGCGCTCGATCGTGCACCTCGGCGAGCCGATCGACACCGAGACCCGTCGATGGCTCGAGGACGAGGTCGGTGGCGGGCGCTGCGTGGTGCGAGACGGCTGGGGCCAGACCGAGCTCGGGGGGATCTGCACCGTCGATCCCCCGCCACAGCCACCGCTGCCCGACCCCGGCCTCGAGGTGGTCGACGATCACGGCCGGCCTGCTGCGTCGGGCCAGCCCGGCGAGCTGGTGATCACCCACCCCTGGCCGGCGATGTTCCTCGACATCCGCCACCCCGATGCCACCTCGAGCGACCGCTACTGGCGCTACCCCGGGGCGTACGCGACCGGCGACCTCGCCCGCCGCGAGCCGGACGGACGCATCGAGATCCTCGGGCGCATGGATCCGGTGGTACTGGTCTCGGGTCAGCTGGTCTCCGCCGACGAGGTCCGCGAAGCGCTCGAGGAGCACCCGCTGGTCGCCGCAGCCGAGGCCGTGGGCTGCCCCGACCCGCGCAGCGGGCATGTGATGGCCGCCTACGTCGCGCTCGAGCCACCGACCGACCAGACCGCACCCAGCCTGGCCGCCATCGCCCGCGAGCTGCGCGGCCACGTCGACGACACGCTCGGCGGCCTGGCCCGACCACGCTCGGTCGGATTCCTCCAGCGGATGCCGGACGACACTCCGCGCGAGCTGCTGCGCAGCGCGCTGGCCGACCTGTGCCGCGCCCCGCATGACCTGGTCTTCGAGGTGTCGGACGCCCAGCTCGAGACGGCGATCTCGGCGCGTCGCGGCACCTCGAGGTGAGCTGCGGACGCGGTCGGCGTCCGCAGCCGTCGGTCACTCGATGATGCCCGCGTCGCGCTGGAGCTCGCGAACGTAGGCGACGATGTCGTCGACCTCGTCGGGCTCCAGCCCCTGGATCGGCGCCATGTCACCGAAGTTCCAGTGGTGGGCGGACACCCCCTGCGCGACCGCCTGCTGGAACGCCTCGTCGGGGTGGTGCCCGGGCTCGTAGATATCGTGCACCAGGGGCGGGCCGGCCTCCGTTCCGTCGCCCTGCGGGCCGTGGCACTGCGCACAGTTGTCGGCGAAGAGCGCCTCGCCGCGGTCGACCGCATCACCCGCCTGTTCGTCGCCGCCGCAGGCGGCGACGAACACCGCCAGCAAGGCCACCGCGCCGGACCAGCGGCGACCTCGGATCATGGCGCCCACAACGGTGCGGTGCGGCATCCCCATCGTCTCCGGATCGAGGCAAGAACCAGCCGAGCTGGTCACGGCTGCGGGGCGCGAGACTATGGGTTGTGGCAGGTGCCAACTGCGCATGGTTCCCGAGCTCGACGATCACAGCAGCGCCAACTGCTGACCGGGGGTTTGGGGATCGTCGTTCTGACCCTCGTCGCGACGCGGTCGATCGCGGCTGCGCAGCGGTGGACGGCGCGGACCGCCGTGGGACTCGATCAGCTCATGGACGGTGCCGGTGATGCGCTCGCGCACCGCCGCGCTGGCATAGCTGTCGGCGTACCAGCCGCGGTAGTGCTCGACGAGATCGGGAGCGACGTCGGCGAGCCACGGCTCGAACAGCTCACGCACTCCCGGCCGCAGGTGGAGCACGATGGGCGTGATCGAGCTCGCACCGGCGTCGATCGCGCCACGGACGACCTGTTCGAGCTGGTCACGACCGTCGGAGAGCCCAGGCATGATCGGTGCGATCATCACCCCGGCGGGGATGCCGGCCTCGGCGATCGCTGCGACCGCCTCCAGCCGTGCGCGTGGATGGGGGGTCCCCGGCTCCGAGCGCCGCCAGACGTCCTCGTCCAGGGTCGGGATCGACAGCGACACGCCTGTGCACACCCCACGCGCCGCAGCGTCAGCCAGCACGTCGAGGTCGCGGGTGACCAGGGTCCCCTTGGTCAGCAGCGAGAAGGGGTTGCCGGCGTCGCTCAGCGTCTGTACCACCCCGCGCGTGAGCCGGTAGCGGCCCTCGGCCCGCTGGTAGGGATCGGTGTTGGTGCCCAGTGCGACGTGAGCGCCCTGCCACCTCGGCGAGCGCAGCTCGGCGCGCAGGCGTTCGACCGCGTTGACCTTGACCACGATCACCGACTCGAAGTCACGCCCGGCGTCGAGCTCCAGCCACTCGTGGCTCGGTCGGGCGAAGCAGTTGTGGCTGACCACGCCGTTGGCGATGAAATCACCCGTCTCGGTCGTGATGTCCACCATCGGCATCTCGACGCCCAAGTCCGTCACCGCCGTGACCCGCAGCCGTGTGTAGCGCTTGAGATTCGCGTCTCCGCGGATCATGCCCGTGAGGTATCCGCGGCGGTAGTCGGCGTCGAGTGGCGAGGCCGGCTCGAACCGACCGGTACCAAGGAGTCGATCGTTGGTGGTCAGGTGCGGGCGCTGCCCCGCTCCGGCGCCGGTCCCAACGACATGCTTCCAGCCTCGCTCTGTGAGGAACCGGTGATCACCGCTGGCTACCAACTCGGTCCCATCGGCGAGGACGACCCGATACGCACGCTTGGTTGTCCACCAGACGTCTTGGACCTTGGACTCCCGATAGCGGCGGCATGGACCATCGAGCTCTGTTCCATAGACACGATCGCCGGGCCGCAGGTCAGCGATCGGACGGTGACTGCCGTCCAGCATCAGCACGGGCGTCTGCGGTGCCAGACAGTAGGTGCACGCATGCGTGCAGCCACGGTAGGTGTTGATGGTCCACTCGAACGGCAGGCCGGCCGCTGCCGGCACATGGTTGAGCAGGCTCTTGGCGCGTACGTGCAGGAACTCGATCCCGGCGAACTCCGGGTGGGTGATGCGCTCGCCCGTGCCAGGCAACGCCAGCGCCTGCTCATCCTCGACCGTCTCCCAGCGCAGCTGCGCGCGTGCGTCTGCCACCTCGTCGCTCCCGTTCGAGGCAGCGCAGAGTAGCGAACACCTGTTCGGTGCGCAGTCAGGTGGCCGAGCTATCGCCAGTAGCCCGGCTAGCGCCCGGCGACCAGCGAGACCTGGGTGGCGAAGCTGAGCAGGTCCTCCGCGTCGTCGCCGGTGGCCACGAAGCTCATCCCGTCGGGCCGCATCTCCAGGCGGATCGAGCCCTGTGGGATCTCACACTCGGGGTCGCCGCAGTCGTGGTGGTCGCCCATGGCCTGCCAACCGGCCCCGGCGCGCGCGACGAACACCTCGGTCACCGCGTCGTCGCCGCTGCCCCAGCAGCTGACCATCACGTCGGTGATCGCCGAGAGCGGCAGCACGGCGACGTCGAACTGCAGCGCGAGTTCGTGCTCGTCGGTGACGTGCTGGGCATCACCGGCGACCACGTGCAACAGGCGCGTCTCGGTCAGCAGACCGAGCGTGACGTCAGTGTGCACGTGCCCGTCGTCGCAGACGTCCTTGTTGGTGCTAGCCGCCACGTGCAGCACCTGCTCGCCGGCGAGCAGCTGCTCGACCCGGTCCGCCGAGCGCCAGCCGTGCCCGGCGTGGTCGAGCGGATGCAGATGGTCGCGCCACTCGGTCATCACAGTTCCTGTCAGCAGGTCGGCACAGCCGCCGCGCACCCGGTCCTCGGTATCCGGTCCTCACCGGCCTTACACGGTCGGACCGGGGTGCTGCCAGCAGGCTACTGGTACGTCACCCGGAGCGGTTCGTCGTCAACGCGGCTGTTGACACCCCTTCCTGCGGTCGGCGCTCGTCTCCGGCTGCTCACCCGCCCCCTCCGCGCCGGGTGCACCACCACCCACCGGGTGCACCGCTACCCGCAAACGGGCGCGAGTGCACCCGGCCGCCTGCGCCCGGTGGGACATCCCACCGCGTACGCCCGGCGGTCAGGCCGCCGCGCCACGTAGCAGCGCCGCCACCTCGGCGACGCGGTCGACGCGGACCTCCGGACCGCGGTGGGGATCCAATCCGTACGGGTCGACCCACACGGCGCGGCAGCCGCTACGCACCGCCGGCAGGACATCGTTGTAGTGGTTGTCACCGATGCACAACACCTGGTCGGGCTCGGCGTCGAGCTCGGCGATGACCTCCTGCAGCCACGCCTCGGTGCCCGCCGGCTTGCGTGCGCCGTAGCGGATCGTCTCGAACCAGGCGTCCAGGCCGAGCGCGGCCACCAGGTCGCGGCCGAGCTCCTCGGTGGTGTTGGTCAGCACCGAGCGGTGCTCGAAGCGATGGAGCTCGGCCAGCACCTGCGGCAACGCCGAGGTGTCGAGCAGCCGGTCGGGGTCGGCGTTGATGGCCTCGCGCACGGCACGGAACGCGGCCCGGACCCCATCCAACGGCGCGCCGAGATGCTCGGCGACCACCCGCACGACCTGCCAGGCATCACCGAGGTAGGTCAGCCGCTCGGCCGGGGTGACCGCCCGACCGATGCGCGGGTCATCGACGGGCTGGCCGTCCCAGGTGACGGCCTCGACGAGCCGCCAGGCCGGGGCACGCAGGATCCGGTCGGTCCGTGGGTCGTAGAGGTCACCGAGGCCCACCTGGTGCTGGCCGACGAGGATCGCCTCGACCTGTGTCCGGGCAGCCGACAGGTCGATGCCGGTGTGGACGCCGAGCTCATCGAGGTAGACGGGCAGGAACGCCTCGCCCTCGTAGAGCGTGCCGTCGAGATCGAAGACCACCGCCCGCACGCCGGACGCCACGGTGGCGGGATCCTGGCGATCGAGCTCCCCCACACACGCGTCCACGTCCGGTTCATCTGGCACGGTGGACACGGCGGCTCCGTGGCGTGGCGGCGAGGGCACTGACGGTAGCCGCCAGGCCCAGCGGAACCGCACGGACAGGTCGACGAGGCTGCCGACGCCGTTCACGCGGCGGGATCGTGGCACACCGGCCGCGAGGTCACGCCAGGCGGCCACCCACGGTCGGCTGGCGCCACACCGGAGCCACGCAGGCCGCGAGGTCACGCCAGGCGTCCTCCCACGGCCGGCTGCCGTTACCTCGCCACAGCGGTGTCAACGGTGGGCGGCGAGGTGGCCGGAGCGGGCCGCCCCCTCCAAGGTGATGCCGACATCGGGTGGCGCCCGGCGCTGGGTACCGTTCGCGCGATGTCGATCACGCCGCCCACACCACCAGACGCCGCCGCAGCCGCGGACGCGCGCACGGCGCAGCCGGACGCGCTGCAGCTCGGCCGGCTGCGCGTGTGGCCGCCGGTGGTGCTCGCGCCGATGGCCGGGGTGACCAACGTGGCCTTCCGGGCGCTGTGCCGTCGCCACGGCGGCGGGCTGTACGTCTCGGAGATGGTCGGCGCCCGAGCGCTCACCGAGGGCGACCGCAAGTCACAGCTCAAGGCCGCCTTCGGCGCCCACGAGTCGCCGCGCTCGATCCAGCTCTACGCCACCGATCCAGACGACGCGAACCGCGCGGTCGAGCTGCTGGTCGGCGAGCAGCAGGTCGACCACATCGACCTCAACTTCGGCTGCCCGGCGCCGAAGG
>JBKGZF010000042.1:0-10700 GCA_046545715.1 Nitriliruptoraceae bacterium
GGGCCTCGGCTTCACCCTCTGAGCCCGAGCCGTCCACGGGACACCCAGACAGCGCCTTACATCACCCACCGCTCCCGACGAAAAGACACTCCCATGGCAGACCAGAAGGAGACGCGCAAGCGGCTGGAGCTCAAGCCGCTCGAGCGCCGCACCTTCCTGCGCTACAGCCTCATCGGCTCGGTCGGTGCAGGGCTCGGTGGCTTCGGGCTGGCTTCACTCGGATTCCTCTGGCCGCGTCTCGGCGACGAGCTGGTCGGCGAGGTCGACCTCGGCAACGCGTTCGATCTGCTCGAGGAGATCGACGACGAGCGTGCGCCGATCCGCATCCCGGAGGGCGGGATCTCCATCCTGGCCTGGGATCCGTCTGACTCGAACGCCATGACGGCCTACGGCGAGGATCACGCGGTCGTCGACGAGGGCGAGGGCCTCGGCCTGATGGCCGTCAACTCCCAATCGTGTCCCCACCTCGGCTGCGCCGTGCCGTGGTGCCAGACCTCGCAGTGGTTCGAGTGCCCGTGCCACGGCTCGCGCTACAACCGCTACGGCGAGTGGACGGGCGGCCCCGCGCCGCGGGGACTCGACCGCTACGTCTCGTTCGTCGAGGACGAGCGCTTCATCGTCAACCTCAGCGAGGAGCTGACCGGACCGGCGCGCACCGCCAACGTCCTCGAGCAGTCGCCAGAGGGACCGTCGTGCGTCGACGCCTGAGCTTCGGAGACCAGGGATGATCCAACCGCTGACGGCCGTCCTCGGAGGCGCCAACGTCCCGATCATCATCTTGATCGTGGCGTTGGTCGGCTTCGGGATCGCCTACGTCGTCGTGGGACCGGGTAGGCGCCGGGGCCCCAAGCGCAATGCCGACATCCCGCTGGCGATGCGTCCCTACCACTCCGACGAGGAGCTGGAGACCACGGGCCTGGAGCGCGCCATGGCCTGGGGCGTCGCCCTGGCCGTGTTCGCGACGCTGTTCCTGGCGATCTACTGGCTGATCGAGCCGACGCGGATCAACAACGCCGTCGACGGCTTCTACGAGCAGGACGTCGAGGCCGGCCGCGAGGAGTTCCAGAACGCCTGTGCGAGCTGCCACGGCACCAACCTCGAGGGCGGCTCGGCGGCACACCCCGATCCGGACGTCGAGGCCGCCTGGCCGGCCCCCGCGCTGAACAACATCGTCGCCCGCTACGAGGGCAGCGAGGTGGTCGACAACGTCCGTGACCTGATCGTCAACACCGTCACCTACGGGCGACCGGGCACACCGATGAACGCGTTCAGCGTCGGCGAGGGCGGCACGCTCTCCGACAACCAGATCGAGCAGATCGCCGCCTACATCCTCTCAGTACAGACGGGCGAGGTCCCCGAGGCGGAGGAGTTCGTGGGCCGCTCCGGTGAGGACGTGTTCGACGACAACTGCGCACGCTGCCACGGCGAGGATGCAGGGGGCTACGTGGGACCGCAGTTGATCAACGTCTTCGAGCGCTACGGCTGGTCGGGCGAGGACGACGAGACGCTCGAGGACGCACGTGAGCACGTGGAGTACGTGGTGCGCAACGGCATCTACTTCACCGACCAGGCCTCGATGCCGCCGTTCGACCAGGAGCTGAGCGACGATGCCATCGACGCGGTGATCGACCACCTCGAGGGCCTGCAGGAGACCGGCGGACCCAGGTCCGGGCAGATCGGCGGTCCACCGACGAGCGATGACGATGGGGAGGACGGCCAGTGACCGAGCTCATCTTCCTGGCGGTCGAGGAGTCGATCCCCGCCGACCACCCGGTGGCCTTCCTCGCGATCCCGATCGGGCTGCTGTTCCTCTCCGGTTCGGTCTACGTGCTGCTGTGGTCCAACTACGGGGCCAAGAAGGCCGGTGCGATCTACGGCACCGCGTTCTTCGGCTTCGCCTTCCTGCTCGGACTGTTCTGGTGGCTCGGTGGACCGGGCATCCCCCAGGGGCTCGGTGTCACCCACCTGCCGGGTGAGCGCCCCGACGACTATGCCCCCAGCTGGTACGCCTTCGAGGAGGGCTCGCCCCGGGCCGGGTTCTTCCCCGGCATCGAGGACCTCGAGGCCTTCCAGACCGTTGAGGAGTTCACCGGGGTCGAGGGGCTCTCCCAGGAGGAGCTCGAGGACGAGCCCGAGTACGCCTCGCTGGCAGGCTCGATCGGTGAGGCCGAGCAGGCGATGGCCGAGCAGTTCCTGCCCGTCGACGACAACAACGTGGCCCAGATCGGCACCGAGCGTCGGCAGGCGTTCGAGGAAGATGCTGCCGAGGCTGAGCCGGAGGACGCTGCCGGCCGTTCCCAGCCCTTCTACACCGCCCAGCCCCTCGACGACCCGATCGTGCGCGAGGATCCTGAGACCGGCGTGCTGCTCGCCGCTCAGGAGTTCCAGGCCTACGCGACCTTCGTCGACGAGGACGAGGTGCCGCTCGACCCGGTGGAAGTGGGCGAGCCGCGGTACTGGTACGCCTTCTTCGACCCGGGGATGGTGTGGCTGCCCTCGGCGCTGTGGACCGGCATCGCCCTCCTGCTGTTCGTGGCCAGCGTGGTCTGGCTCGACCGGCTCGAGCAGCGTGACAAGCGGCTCGCCGCGACGCGGACCGAACAGCCCGAGCGGATCGCTGAACCGGTCGCCCAGTAGCTGCACCGGGACGTGTGGCCGACGACCGCTCGTCGCCTGGGCCTGGTTGGCGTGGTGGGCAACGGCAGGGCACCCTGAGCCGGACCGGTCGGCGTGATCCGACCGGTCGTGTCGATACCGATCACCGACCCCGCGGCGCGCCGTGGGCCCGCGCTCGGACGCACGGCTGTGGAAGGGATGCCGAGGTGGCTGCGACCCGCTGGCTGTTGCTGGCGCTCGGCGTGCTGCTCACGGCCTGCTCTGGTGGTGGTGCGTCGGCGTCCGATTGCGAGCCGATCCCCGGCGCGCGTGAGGGGCTGTGTCCGATCCCGGTCGACGAGCGTGATGACGCACCCGTCGACCGGCTCGAGACGGTGGCCGGCGACGAGGAGGTCTCGGTCGAGGACCTCGACGGGCGCATCGTGGTCCTGAACTTCTGGGCATCGTGGTGCGGGCCGTGCCGGGCGGAGCAGCCCGATCTCAACGAGGTCCACGCCGCGGTCCCCGCCGACGACGTCGCCTTCCTCGGGGTGAACATCGAGGACTCCCGCCCCAACGCCCAGGCACACATCGACGAGTTCGAGATCCCCTACCCGTCGCTGTTCGACCCGGCCAACGACTACGCATCCCGCTTCACGGGGGTCGGCCCGCGCACGATCCCGAGCACCATCCTCATCGATGCCGAGGGGCGCGTGGCGGCGCGCATCATGGGGGTCACCGACGTTCCTGAGCTGCTCGGCCTCACCGAGCGACTCGCCGACGAGGTGTGACGTGGCCGAGACCATCCGCACGATCGTGCTCGACGCCAACGTGCTGCTGGCGGCGACGATCGCGCTGGCGGCCGGCCTGGTCTCGTTCGCCTCACCCTGCGTCCTGCCGCTGGTGCCCGGCTACCTCTCGTTCATGACGGGGCTGAGCGGTCAGGATCTGGCCAACGGCGACCTGCGCGCCAGGGGCCGTGTGCTGCTCGGCTCGACGCTGTTCGTGGTCGGCTTCGCCGTCCCCTTCACGATGCTCGGCTTCGCCGTCGGCACCCTCAACGTCCTGGATCGAAGCCCCGTCGCCCGCGTGGTGATGGGCGGTGTGGTGGCGGTGCTCGGTCTGCTCATGGCGCGCGGCACGCTGGTGCGCGAGGTGCGGGTCAGCGACCGGGCACCGAACGCGGGGCTCGCCGGCGCACCGTTGCTCGGCTTCGTGTTCGGCGTCGGCTGGACCCCGTGCCTGGGCCCGGCCGCCGGCGCGATCCTCACGCTCTCGGCCACGGTCTCCGCCTCCGGCGGCGTCTCCGGCCGCGGCGCGTTCCTGGGCTTCGTCTATGCCCTTGGACTGGGCCTGCCGTTCATCGTCCTCGGGCTGCTGTTCCGGCGCATGAGCGGGGTCCTCGGGGTGCTGCGCCGCAACGCCCGGCGGCTCCAGATCGGGGGAGGCGGGTTGTTGGTCGCCGTCGGGCTCGCGATCGCGACGGGCCTGTGGGATCAGCTGATGTACGCACTGCGCCCCCTGATCGACGGCGTCTACCTGCCCATCTGATCCCGAGGTTCCCGCGTGACCGAGTCCGCGCCACCACCGCAGGCCAACCCGCCACTCCGGCGGGCGCGGCGCGGACGGCGTATGCGACGCCGGCTGCCCGGGCCGCTGCGACTGGTCTGGGACTCGATCGGCATGGGCTGGCGGTGGCTGACCCGGATGCGCACCGCGCTGTACCTGCTCGGGATCCTCGGCCTGCTCAGCCTGGTCGCCACGTTCGTTCCCCAGGAGCCCAACGTCCCCTCGACCGTCGCCGAATGGCGCCGGGGCGAGGCCGGGCCGGGGGCGGCCGTCAGTCAGGTGCTCGACGCGGTGGGAGCGTTCGACGTCTACGGCTCGGCGGTGTTCCTCGCGCTGCTGTTGCTGCTCTACCTCAGCCTGACGGCCTGCCTGATCCCGCGGATCCGGGCCTGGATCCGGCTGGTACGGCGCAGCCGCCCTCCGGTCGTCCGTCGCGTCGGCGCTCACGACCAGGCCGCGACGTTCACTACCGATGCGTCGCCGGAACACGTCCAGCACACCGCAGAGCGGCTGCTCAGCCGCCGGCGGTGGCGCGTGCGACCCCATCCGGGGCCAGCGCCAGCGACCCAGCAAGGTGTCGAGCCAGGACCACAGCGGAACCCCGCGCCCGCGCAGGTGGCTGGTGAGAAGGGCCTCTATACCCGTGAGGGTGGCAGCCTGCTGTTCCACCTGAGCTTCTACGTGCTGCTCGCGGCGATCGTGTTCGGTCAGCTGCTCACCTTCGAGGGCCAGCGAGGTGTGATCGAGGGCGAGGCGGGGTTCCGCGACACCGCCGTGTCGTACTGGGACTACCGGCCGGGTCGCTGGTTCGGCGAGGAGGACCACGCGGGCTGGCGGCTCGAGCTCGACGAGTTCCACGTCGACTGGGTGCGCGACCCCACCGCACCCGGTGCCGGCCAGGCCACCGAGTTCCGCTCGGATGTGACCATCACACCGGCCGACGGCTCGTCGTCCTACCAGGCGACGATCGACAGCAATGAGCCCCTGACCGTGGACGGTCGCCAGATCACCCAGCTCGACTGGGGCTACGCACCGCGGGTCGTCGTCGAGGTCGACGGCGAGGTCGTCCACGACGACTTCCTCACCCCCAACCAGGACGACTCCGGGGCCTACCGTGGGGCGGTCAAGGCCCCGGCAGCCGATCCCGACGTCGGCCTGGACGTGTTCCTCTACCCCTTCGCGCCCGAGGACGAGGAGAGCGGCCGTCCGGTGCCGACCGGTGCGCCCTGGGCCGAGGCGCCGATGCTGCTGTTCCGCCAGTACCGCGGTGACCTCCAGCTCGGGGCGACCCAGCAGACCGCCAACGAGCTCGACACCTCGCAGCTGCGCTCCGAGGGCGGCGCCTGGCTGCGTCCCGGCCAGGAGATCGAGGTCGACGGGGTGGTCGTCTCCTTCCCGGAGCTGCGCCGCTGGGTCGGCTACCAGGTCAGCTCGCGACCCGCGGTGCCCGCGCTGCTGGGCGGGGCCACCCTGCTCGTCGGTGGCCTCGTCGCTGCGCTCTACGCCTATCGGCGACGGCTGTGGGTGCTGACCGCCGCCGACGCCGAGGCGGGGCGTACCCTCGTGACCGTCGCCGGCCGGGCGTTCCAGCGGCCGGACGCGTTCGTCGGTGAGCATCAGCGCTTGACCGCCGAGCTCGCCGACGCGCTCGACGGCTCGACGCCACAGCACCACCCCGGACCCGACGACACGCCCGATCACGACCGCGGCCCGTCGGCGACGCCGCAGCCTCCGACCGGCGCCGACCACACCACCGACGATCTCGACGACCTCGACGACCGTCCCCAGGTGACCGTCGGTGGACCCGCGGACCGCGCCCACGACCGTCCCAGCACCGACGACCCAGCCGACCACGAGGTGACCCGTCCATGAGCCAGGACCAGCTCGTCGAGCTCTCGCGCCTGCTCTACTCGCCGACGACCCTGCTGCTCTACCTCAGCGCCGCGTTCGTCTACCTCTACGCGCTGACCACCCGCGTGGGGCGCGGTGATCAGCAGGCCCGTGGACGTCTGGCGCGCCGCATCGGCGGTGCCCTCGCGGTGGCGGGGATCGCCTCCCACGTCGGCCACGAGCTGCTGCGGGGGATCGCCCAGCAACGGCTGCCGCTGGGCAACATGTTCGAGGTGACCTCGCTGATGGCGCTGGTCGGGGTGGTGACGGGACTGGTCTACCTGCAGTTCATCCGGCGTCGCTCCGAGCTCAACGGCTTCGTGCTGCTCGGCGGCGGGCTCGTGCTCGCCATGGCGCTGCTGATGTACGCCGAGCCAGGCCCGTTGATGCCGATCCTCGACACCTGGTGGCGGACCTTCCACGTCACCCT
This sequence comes from Nitriliruptoraceae bacterium, assembly GCA_046545715.1. Lineage (GTDB taxonomy): Bacteria > Actinomycetota > Nitriliruptoria > Nitriliruptorales > Nitriliruptoraceae > SKTG01. Next base: position 6,485 of record JBKGZF010000042.1, read on the forward strand.
GCTGGTGATGGGGATGGGCATCTTCTCCGCCGCCTTCGTGTTCAACGCGCTCTACCTGCTGCGTGACACCGCCGAGCGATCCGTGGCGGCCACCGATCGGGTGCGCACGGGCGGTTCGACGGTGGGGGCGGCCCACGTCGATGACCTACATGCCGACCCGACCGGCGGCGGAGGCGGCGGCCCGCACGGTCCCGACGACGATCGCATCGAGCTCGCCGAGACCCGCGCCTACCACGCCGCCCTCCGCGCGGGCATCCCCCCCGTCCGCCTCGCCCTGGGAACGTTCGCCGGCGCGGCGCTGGTCTCGTGGGTGTTCTGGTACAGCGCCGAGACGCTCGCCACGGGCCTGACCCGGTTCCTGACGGTGAACCTCGTGCTGGCCGCCGCTGCGCTGCTGGCGCGCTGGTTCGTGCCGTTCCTCCCGTCGACCGCGACGCTCGACGGCCTCGCCCACCGGACCACCGCCTTCGCGTTCGTGACCTGGACCGTGGGGGTGATCGCCGGTGCCATGTGGGCGGAGGTGTCCTGGGGGCGGTTCTGGGGCTGGGACCCCAAGGAGACCGGCTCGTTCCTGACCTGGGTCGCCTACGCCGGCTACCTCCATGCCCGCGCGACCCGGGGCATGAAGGGGCGTCGGGCCGCCTGGATCAACGTCGGGGCCTTCCTCGTGCTGATGGCGACCTACCTCATCGCCAACTACGTGGTGGTGGGCCTGCACTCCTACGCGGATCTGTGATCCGTGGCGGGGTCCGCCCCGTCTACCAGCCGATCCAGCTCGGTGCGGGCGAGCTTGCCCAGGGCGTCACGGGGCAGCGCGTCGACCAGTCGCAGCGACCGCGGCGCATGGCTGACGGGCAGCTCGGCCCGCACATGCGCACGCAGCTGTTCGAGCGTCGGGGCCGCGTCGGGATCACGGGGCACGACCACCGCGACCACCACCTCGCCCCAGTCGGGATCCGCCTGCGCGCTCGCTGCCGCGTCCGCCACGGCCGGGTGGGTGCGCAACGCCTCCTCGACCGCTGGCAGCGCGACGTTCTCACCGCCGCTTATCGCGACCTCGTCCGCACGGCCGAGCACCTCGAGCCGACCGTCGCGCCAGCGTCCCAGGTCGCCGGTGAGGAATCGGCTGCCCTCGAACGCCTGCTCGGTCGCCTGCGGGGCTCCCCGGTAGGCGTGGAACAGCATCGGCCCACCGAGGCGGATGCGACCGTCGGCACCGACCTCCACCTCGACCCCATCGAGCGGTAGGCCGTCGTAGACGCACCCCCCCGCGGTCTCGGTCATGCCGTAGGAGACGACCACGCGGGCGCCCGCCTCGCGGGCCCGCGCGAGCAGCGTCTGGGGTGGACGGGCGCCCCCCAGCAGGATCGAGCGGAACCGCGCGAGGTCGACCCCGTCGTCGAGCGCGCGGGCGAGCTGGGTCGGCACCAGGGCCAGGTGCTCCGCCTCGGCCGTGGCCAAGGCGGCCCGTGAGGGCACCAGCACCGGCTCGGTCCGAAGCGCCCAGGCACGGCGTACGACGGCGATCCCCGCGACGTGGTGCAGCGGCAACGCCAGCCCCCACCGTTCACCCGCGAGGGCGCCCAGGCGCGTGAGGCTGGACCGTGTGGCTGACTCCAGGGCCGCGCTGGTCAGCTCCACCCCCTTCGGCTCACCCGTCGAACCCGAGGTCGCGACCACCAGGCGTACCTCGGCGGCGGTCGGCATGGGGTCCGGTAGTTCACGGATGGCCCCCGGCGGCACCGGCATCGCGGCGAGGGCGACGGGTCGCGAGGGGGCGTCGTGGTCGGACAGGTCGGTGAGGGTGGCCGGGCGCAGCCGCGTGAGCAGCGCGTCGATGCGCGCCGGGGGCGCGTCGGTCGGCAGCACCAGCGCCGCATCGCCCCCGGCCCAGGTCGCGGCGAGCCAGGGCACCACGGCGCTCGCTGGTCCCTTCACGGCGTGGAGGGTGGTCATCGACCTCGCTTACGGTGGTGGACCCGGTGGTGGTCTCGGGGGCCCGGGTAGCGTACGGCGGCGCCCGAGGGCGTCGGCGCAGCACCTTGCAGCACCATGCAGCAGCACGAGGAGGGATGCGGTGGTCTCCGAGCTGTTCGATCGGACCCGGTGGCGGACGGTGGAGGGGTTCGACGATCTCACCGACGTCACCTACCACCGGGCGCTCGACCCGTCCACGGGCGAGGACCGCGCGATCGTGCGCGTGGCCTTCGACCGGCCGGAGGTCCGCAACGCCTTCCGGCCGCACACCGTCGACGAGCTGTTCAGGGTGCTCGACGACGCACGCACCGATCCGCAGGTCGGCTGCGTGCTGTTCACGGGCAACGGGCCCTCCCCGCGTGACGGTGGCTGGGCGTTCTGCTCCGGCGGGGACCAGCGCATCCGCGGCCGGGACGGCTACCGCTATACCGGTGATCCGCAGCAGGAGACGGCCACGTCGATCGACCCCGCGCGCTCGGGACGTCTGCACATCCTCGAGGTGCAGCGTCTGATCCGGATGATGCCCAAGGCCGTGGTGTGCGTCGTCCCCGGCTGGGCCGCCGGTGGGGGACACTCGCTGCACGTGGTCTGCGACCTGACCATCGCCAGCCAGGAGCATGCCCGGTTCAAGCAGACCGACCTCGACGTCGCCTCCTTCGACGGCGGGTTCGGTTCGGCCTACCTGGCCAAGCAGGTGGGACAGAAGTTCGCGCGTGAGATCTTCCTGCTCGGCGACGAGTACTCGGCGGACGACGCCCACCGCATGGGGATGGTCAACGCCGTGGTGCCGCACGAGCAGCTCGAGGAGCGGGCGCTGGACTGGGCGGAGCGCATCACCGCCAAGTCGCCGACGGCGCTGCGGATGCTGAAGTTCGCGCTGAACGCCACCGACGACGGGCTGGTGGGCCAGCAGGTGTTCGCCGGTGAGGCGACCCGGCTGGCGTACATGACCGACGAGGCGCAGGAGGGACGCGACAGCTTCCTGGAGAAGCGTCCACCCGACTGGTCTGCGTTCCCCTACCACTTCTGACGGCGGTCGCGTGAACCCCTACCTCGAGGCGGCACGTCCCCGCACGCTGCCGGCCGCGGTCGCGCCGGTGCTCGTCGGCACGGCTGCGGCCGCCACCCCGGTGGACCAGCTCGATCCGCTGCGCTTCGGCCTGGCGCTCCTGGTCGCGCTCGCCCTGCAGGTCGCCGTCAACTACGCCAACGACTGGTTCGACGGGGTCAAGGGCGTCGACACCGTCGCGCGTACCGGCCCGCGGCGCGCGGTGGCCAGCGGGCTGATCACCCCGGGGGCCATGCGCAACGCGACCATCGCGGCGCTCGGTGTCGCCGGTGTCGCCGGGCTCGTGCTCGCCCTGCTGGCCGGCCTCGAGCTGCTGCTGGTCGGTGTCCTGGCGATCCTGGCGACCTTGGGCTACTCCGGCGGCAGTCGGCCCTACGCCAGCCGTGGGCTCGGTGAGATCAGCGTGTTCGTGTTCTTCGGGCTGGTGGCTACCGCTGGCTCTGCCTACGTCCAGGACGAACGGCTGACGTGGTTGCCGTTGCTCGCTGCGGTGCCGATCGGTGCCACCTCGGTCGCTCTGCTGGTGGTCAACAACCTGCGCGACATCCCCACCGATCGGCGCTCGGGCAAGCTCACCCTGGCCGTGCGCCTGGGCGAGCACGCCACCCGCCGGCTGTTCCAGGGCCTGCTGGCCGTCGCGCTCGTCTCCCTTGCGCCGATCGCCTGGCGCGCGGGCTCGCCCTGGCCGCTGCTGGGGCTGGTGTCACTGGTGACGGCGCTGCCGGCGATGCGACGCGCGGCGGACGTGCCGCTGGGTCCGGAGCTGGTGGCCGTGCTCGAGCGCACCGGCCGGAGCCTGTTGCTGCTCGGCGTCGGGCTCGCGGCCGGCCTGGTCCTGGCGGGCTGAGCTGGGGCGCCCCTCTGCGTTCGTGGAGGCCGCTAGGCGGTCACGACGGGTTCGGGGGTGTGGCTGGCCAGCTTCCCGCCGTTGGCGTACCGGTCGGGATCGCTGGTCCCGTCCAGGATGCGGGCGTTGCTCGAGCCGCCATGGTTTGTGGACGGTACTTGTCTCGAACGTGTGTTCGATTATACTGCCGTTCGCCGCCGCTCGGTTTGGGGCTGGTGGTGTGGGCTGTTGTCGTGATGGTCACCGATGACGCGGAGCAGGCATGAGAGCGAACCCAGCAGGGGCGGGGACGTTGGCCGCTGCGTCTTGCTCGCCGTTGGTGG